>JBJMTR010000288.1:0-8936 GCA_045811565.1 Bradyrhizobium sp. | reverse complement strand
GCTTGGTATCGGCCGATCGGCCCCAATTCGCAAACGCGTTGGAGAGCCGGTCGAGATAGAGATACACGACTGGCGTCGTGAACAGCGTCAGCGCCTGGCTGACGAGCAGGCCGCCGACCATGGCGTAGCCGAGCGGCTGGCGGATTTCCGATCCGGTGCCGGTGCCGAGCATCAGCGGTACGCCGCCGAGAAGCGCTGCCATCGTCGTCATCATGATCGGCCGGAATCGCAGCAGGGCTGCCTGACGGATCGCATCGTGCGACGACATATGCTCGTCGCGCTCGGCCGCGATCGCGAAGTCGACCATCATGATGCCGTTCTTCTTGACGATGCCGATCAGCAGAATGATGCCGATCAATGCGATCAGGCTGAAATCGAATCCGAACAGCATCAGGATCGCGAGCGCGCCGACGCCGGCCGAGGGCAGCGTAGACAGGATTGTGATCGGGTGAATGTAGCTCTCGTAGAGAATTCCCAGGATCAAGTAGACGACCACGAGCGCCGCAAGGATCAACAGCGGCACGGTGCCGAGCGATTGCTGGAACGCCTGCGCAGTGCCCTGGAAGCTCGAGTTGAGCGTCGTGGGCGCGCCAAGCTCGACCATCGCCTTCTGCACCGCATCGGTCGCCTGGCCCAGTGCCACGCCCTGCGCGAGATTGAAGCTGATGGTGATCGCCGGGAACTGGCCTTGGTGGCTGATCGAGAGCGGCCGCACCGGCACGCTGGTCCAGCTGGCAAAGGTCGACAGCGGCACCTGGTCGCCCGTCAAAGGCGACTTGATGTAGATCTTGTTCAGCGTGTCGAGGCCGCCCTGCAGTTCGGGAAGCACCTCCAGGATCACGCGATAGGTGTTGAGCTGGGTGAAATACTGCGTGACCTGGCGCTGGCCGAACGCGTCGTACAGCGTGTCATCGATCAGTTGCGGCTGGATGCCATAACGCGAGGCGGTGTCCCGGTTGATCTTCAATTCAACCGTGGTGCCGTTGGTCTGCTGGTCGGTCGCGACATCGCGCAGTTCGGGCAGTGTCTGCATCTTCGCGAGAATCTTCGGCGCCCATTCGTTCAACTCGGCCAGATTGGCATCCTGCAGCGTGAATTCAAATTGCGTTCGGGTCGGCCGGCCGCCAAGTCGGACATCCTGCGCCGCCTGCATGAACAGGCGGGCGCCTTCGACCTGCTCCAGCTTGGGACGCAGGCGGGCAATGATCTGCTGCGCGGTGGCTTTGCGTTCGTCGCGCGGTTTCAGCGTGATGTACAGGCTGCCGTTATTGCCGGCCCGGCCGGTGCCGCCGATCGCCATCGCAACGGAGGCGACATCAGGGTCGGTCATCACGATTTTGCCGAGCTCTTCCTGACGCCTCTTCATCTCGGCGAAGGAGATGTCCTGGTTGGCTTCCGACGTGGCGGTGATCAGGCCGTTGTCCTGCTGCGGAAAAAAGCCCTTCGGAATGATCATGAATAGGTAGACCGACAGTCCCAGCGTGGCGAAGAAGATCATCAGCGTGGTGAACTTCCAGCGCAGTGCGACGTCGAGGCCGCGCCGATAGGCCTGCAGCATCGCATCGAAGGCGCGCTCACCCCATTGATAGAAACGGCCGTGCCTGACTTCACTGTGCGCACGCAGGAAACGCGAGGCCATCATCGGCGTCAGCGTCAGCGACACCAGCATCGAGACAAAGATCGTCATCGCCAGCACCACCGCGAATTCGCGGAACAGGCGCCCGATGATGCCGCCCATCAGCAACAGCGGGATCAGCACTGCGACCAGCGAGACGCTGATCGACACGATGGTGAAGCCGATTTCACGGGCGCCCTTGAAGGCGGCGGCGAGCGGTTTTTCGCCCTCCTCGATGTAGCGCGTGATGTTTTCCAGCATCACGATGGCGTCGTCGACCACGAAGCCGACGGCAATCGTCAGCGCCATCAGGGACAGATTATCCAGCGTATAGCCGAACACCCACATCAGCGCGCAGGCGCCCAACAAAGCGAGCGGCACGGTCACTGCCGGTATCACCGTCGCCCAGAAGCTGCGCAGGAAGATGAAGATCACCATCACCACCAGCGCAATGGTCAAAAGCAAGGTGAACTGCACGTCCTCGACCGCGGCGCGGATCGTCGTGGTGCGATCGCTCAAGATGTCGATCTTGATCGCCGGCGGGATCGCGGCGACCAGCCGCGGAAGCGCCGCCTTGATCTTGTCCACGGTTTCGATGACGTTGGCGCCGGGCTGCTTGAACACCACCAGAAATACGCCGCGCTTGCCGTTCGCCCACGCGGCTTGCTTGGCGTCTTCCGCCCCGGTGACGGCCTGGCCGATGTCGCGAATCCGCAAAGGTCCGCCGTTGCGATAGGCGATGATGACGTCGTTCCAGTCCTTGGAATCCGGCAATTGATCGTTCGCATAAACGGTGTATGCGCGCGTCGCTCCGTCGATGTTGCCTTTCGGGCTGTCGACGGTCGTGATGGCGATCTGGGTGCGCACGTCTTCCAGCGACAGCCCCTTGGCGACCAGTTTTGCCGGATCGATCTGGATACGGATCGACGGTTTCTGCTGGCCGCCGATCAGCACCTGGGCGACGCCGGAAATCTGGCTGATCTGCTGCGCGAGCTGGGCATCGACGGAATCGCTGACGTTGGTCAGCGGCAGCGTATCCGATGTCGCCGACATGATCAGGATCGGCGAATCCGCCGGATTGACCTTGCGATAGGTCGGCGGCGAGGGGAGGTTCTTCGGCAACTGGCCGCCGGCGGCGTTGATCGCGGCCAGCACGTCGTTGGCTGCGCCGTCGATCGAACGATTGAGGTCGAACTGGATGGTGACGGCCGTCGTTCCCAGATAGCTCGTCGACGTCATCTGGGCGACGCCGGGGATCTGCGCGAACTGACGCTCGAGAGGCTGCGCCACCGAACTGGCCATGGTTTCCGGACTGGCGCCCGGCAGGTTGGCGGAGACCTGGATCGTCGGGAAGTCGACCTGCGGCAGCGGCGCAACGGGCAAGAGCGGATAGGCGACGAGACCGACAAAGAGAATGCCCGCCATCAGCAGCGATGTGCCGATCGGGTAGCGGATAAAGGGTGCGGAAATTCCGTCGCTCATTCCTGCTTGACCTTGGGCTGCGCCGGATCGGAACTTGCGACCGCGGTGCTTACAAGCGTGCCGGGCGAAACCTTGTATTGGCCCGCCGTGATCACCTGCTGACCGAGCGACAGGCCTTCATCAATCACCGAGCGTCCGTCGATCGACTGGCTGACCTTGATCTTGTGGAGTTCGGCCTTGTTCTCCTGATTGACGGTAAATGCATAAAGGCCGTCGGTTCCATGCTGAACCGCATCGTCCGGAACCAAGGTCGCATCCTTCAGCGTTCTTATCAGCAACCGCGTCGAGACCGACTGTCCGGGCCAAAGCGCGTGGTCCTTATTTTCGAACACCGCCTTGAGCCGAATAGTCCCGCTTGAGGTGTCTACTTGATTGTTGATCAGCGCCAGCGTGCCGGTGGACAGCACGCGCTTGCCGTCCGTGGAAAGCGCGATCGTCTTGGGAGGCGCGACGGCCAGCGCCGCCTTGATATCGGGCAATTGATCTTCGGGCGCGGTGAAAATCACGGCGATCGGCTCGATCTGGGCGATAGTCACAATGCCAGTCTGCGTCGCGGCGTTAACGATGTTGCCCACATCGACCTGGCGCAAGCCGGCGACACCGGAGATCGGCGCCTTCACTGTGGCGTAATCAAGCTGGGTTTGCGTGTTGAAGATCGCTGCGTCGTCGGCGGCAATCTGCGCGGTCAATTGCGCGACCATAGCACGCTGGGTGTCGGTCTGCTGCCTCGTCGCGAACTCGCCGAGCCTGGTAAAGCGCTGCAGGTCGAGATTGGCGTTGGCGAGATTGGCTTCGTCCTGCGCCTTCTTCGCCTTGGCCTGATCGAGCGCCGCCTGGAATGGCCGCGGATCGATCTCTACCAGCGTATCGCCCTCCTTGACGAATTGACCTTCCTTGAACGCAATCCGATTGATCTGCCCATCGACGCGGGTGCGAACCAGGACCGTGTTAAATCCCTGCACCGTGCCGAGGCCGGTGAGATAGACCGGGAAATCGGCCTTCTCGACGGCGGCGATTTTCACCGGCACCGCGGGACGGGAAGGCGCCGCGGCTTTTTGCGCGCCGGTTTCCGCGAGGCGTCCGCCGCCATATCGTTGCCAGCCGAAATAGCCCGCTGCGCCGACCGCTGCGATCAGCAAGACCCAACCGATTATTCGCAACCTGGACATGCGGGCTCATGGGCTGAGAAAACAAATAATGGGTGTTCAAAACGGTTCCCAGAACCGCAGATATAATATGCGTGCGCTTTGGGTGTACACACACCAATATTTGAGAATTCTAAATATTTGGAAAGGTTTAGGACGATCGCAGCCGAAGTATCCCGACAACGCCTTTGGCTTTGAAGTCTGCTCGATTTGATGCCCGGCTGATGGCGCGACCCGCCGAGAGTTTCGCGCGTGCCGCGCACCCACGTCGATCACCGCGCCAAGGCACGCGCGGTCGTCTCACCGACGCGGCTCTCATCGGCACAATTTCAAACTGGTTGAATCCTGAATCAATGTCGTCCATATCGCGCGCGCCAAGCAGCGAAACCGGAGGACATGATGGATGAATTGAACGGACGGATGATGGCCTGTCAGATCCTGATCACCGGATTGATCGCACGCGTTGCCAACAACTCGCCCGATCCTTTGCGCTTTCTCACCGACTTTCGCGACGAGATCAAAGCCGTCGTGAAGGGCGTCAATATCGCCGGAATGGAAAACACCGATCGTGTCCGGCAAATCGCGCAGTTGACGGTCGATGAACTGTTTTCGCTGATGAAGCCGCCGAGCACTGACTGAATCTTGCAGCACTTTAGAACGGTTACAAGCATCGTTTTAGAATGACTTCAAAGTTGAAGATTAGAATCGTTTTGATCTGGATGTATTCAAACATTACCGCACCGTAATCGCGTTGACCCACAATTTCGCGCTCTGTACCAACCCCTGGGACGGTTCGCAGCATCCGATGACGTAAGCGAACTCAATTCATTCAGGGGCACGTAATGAATGTTGTGAAAGCACCGAGGTCGCTGCGTTTTGACGTGGCGATCAACTCGGTCGACCCATCGGCTGAAAACTATTCCGGCACCAAGGTTTCGGCGGTCGCGGGCCTGATCGCGGTCGCGTCTTTCTCCGGGGCCGAAGCGCAGCAATCCAACCTCCCGCCGGTGACGGTCGATGCCCCGGTCGCTCGCCCGCGTCCTGCTGCCGCAAAGCCTTCGCCGGACCAACTGCGCGCCCGCAGCGCACTGAGGCGTGCCGCGCGCCGCTCACAGCCGGCGCAGGTCGCGGCGGTGCCGTTTCCGAACGCCGGCGGGCTGCGCGCGGACCGCAATCCCTATGCCGATGCGGCGGCCCCTTACAAGATCGACCGGCTGCAGGCGTCCGGTAAATTCCCCGAGCCGCTGTTGAACACGCCGAAGACGGTGACGGTGCTCTCCAAGGAAGTGCTGGAAGACAAAAACGCCACCACGCTGAAACAGGCGGTGCTGAGCACGGCGGGCGTGACGTTGGGCACCGGCGAGGGTGGCAACGCCTTCGGTGACCGCTTCTTCATCCGAGGCTTCGACGCACGCAATGACGTCTTCCTTGACGGCGTGCGCGACGCCGGCGTTAGCGTACGCGAAAATTTCTTCACCGAGCAGGTCGAGATTTTGCGCGGGCCTGGTTCGTCATTCGCCGGCCGCGGCACTACCGGCGGCGCGATCAACATCGTGACGAAGCAGGCGAACAACGAGCGCAGCTTCTACAACATGGATACCACCTTCGGCACCGATCACACCAAGCGCGTCGTGCTTGACGTCAACCAGGTGATCAGCCCGACGCTCGCGGTACGCGCCGGTGGATTATTCCAGGATGCGGGCGTTGCCGGACGCGACTACATCAAGGACGACCGCGACGGTGGTTTCATCACCGCGAAATGGACCCCGCTTGACACGGTGAAGCTCTATGCGAGCTATATTCACACCAACTTGCACGGTCTGCCGGATTTTGGTGTGCCGTATTATCGGCCCGGAGCCCCGGCCCCCGGCAACCAGTTTACGAGCACCGCGGGCGGTCCATATCCGGAGTTCGGCGCTAACAGGAATAATTTCTACGGATTTGTGAATCGCGATTATTACAGCATCAAGCAAGACATCGGGACCATCGGCGGCGAGGTTGCGATCACCCCGGACCTGACCCTGAGCAACAAAACCAGAGTTCAGCGCTCGGTGCTCGACTACGTCGGGACGCTTCCGGAAGGCCCGAACGTGGCGGCAGGCACCGTGAGCGCCAATCCGCAGAGCCGGTATCAAGTCACCGAAAACGTCGCCAACCAAAGCGAAGCGACCTACAAGTTCGATGTCGCGGGCTGGAAAAATACGGCTCTGGGCGGTGTCGAAATCTCGCGCGAGATCGCAAGCATCGACAAGTATGCCGGCCTTAGTTCGGAACAACTTCCGGGCGGCACGACAAGCGGAGCCGTGCCCGGCGTTAATGTCTTTGCTCCTCAGTATACGTTTGCGAACATCGGCGGCAACCCGACATGGACCGGACTGCCAACCAAGGTCGGCATCGACACGAAGAGCGTCTACCTGCTCGACACCGCTAACTACAACGATTTCGTTATCCTCAACGGCGGCATTCGGTTCGACGATTACAACATCAAGGTCAGCGGCTTCGGCACGCAGAATGGCGTGTCGAACGTCTTCGGCGCGCAGGAACAACATTACGGATTGCCGAATTTCAACCTCGGCCTGGTCCTCAAGCCGTTGCCGATCGCGAGCGTCTACGCCGCCTATGCGACGTCATCCAATCCGGTCGGCGCCGAATTCGACGGCACCAGTGTTCAATATGGCGGCCTGTCTCCGTCGCTCAATGGAAATCCAAATCAAATTTTCGGACCGGAGAAGAACAAGGCGATCGAGGTGGGCACCAAATGGGAGCTGTTCGACCGGCATTTGCTGGTGACCGCCGCACTATTTCAGACCGAAAAGGAAAATGCGCGGGAGTCGCGAAATATCGCTAATGCCGGAGCGGCGACTTCGGATTGTCCATATCCTGCCGGTACAACGGGCAGCCTATCCTGCATCTCCGCCGGCGCAGCCTATCGCATCCGCGGCATCGATCTCGGCGTCGGCGGCAAGATCACGGACAAGTGGAGCCTGTTCGGCGGACTTGTGCTGATGCAATCGGAGGTGACGAAATCGCTCATTCCATCACCTCAGCCGCTGATATATCCGACCAATGTGGGACGTCCGCTTGCTAACGTTGCACATCAGTCGTTCAGTCTTCTTACGAAGTATCAACTCACCGACGTCTGGGAAATCGGCGGGCAGGCCGTGTACCGATCGAAGATGTACGGCGGTACGTTCCTTGCCGCGAACCAGGGTACGTCGATTCCGAGTTACTGGCGCTTCGATGCCTTCGTGGAAGCGAAGATCGATCCGAACTGGACGGCTAAACTGTACGTCGCCAACCTCACCAACAAGCTCTACTACGATGCGCTCTACCAAAGCGCGACCCCGTTCGTGTTCGTGGCGCCGGGTCGAAGTGTGAGCATGATCCTCTCAGCCAGGTTCTGATCGGAATCGACGATTGACGATGAAATGCTGATCTGTGTTCCCGACGTGCTGAGCAAGGCCGATGTGACGGAGTTCCGCCGCCTCATGGATGCTTGCGCCTGGGAAGACGGCCGCTCCACGGCCGGCGCGGCATCCGCCCTGGTCAAGCGTAACGAGCAATTGCCGCCGGACGGCGAGGTCGCGCGCCAGCTTGGCAATCGCCTGCTCTCGGCACTGACCGCCAACCCCCGGTTCATCTCTGCGGCGATCCCGCTAAAAATCTTTCCGCCGCTGTTCAACCGCTATGCCGCGGCCGACCGGCACCATTTCGGCCTTCACGTCGACAACGCGGTGAGGGGGGACAATCTGACGGGGCTGCGGATCCGGACCGACCTGTCGGTCACTCTGTTCTTATCCGAGCCGGACGAGTATGATGGCGGCGAACTCGTCGTTGAAGACCTCTATGGATCCCACGAAATCAAGCTGCCGGCGGGGGACCTCGTGCTTTATCCTGCGTCTAGTTTGCATCTGGTCACGCCGGTCACGCGAGGGACGCGGGTTGCATCTTTTTTCTGGCTGCAGAGCATGGTACGGGATGCCCACGCCCGCAGCATGATCTTCGATCTGGACACCGCGATCCAAGCCTTGGTGCAGCGGCTTGGGCGAGATGACCCTGAAACGGTCAAATTGACCGGTATCTATCACAACCTTATCCGCCACTGGGCCGACGTATGAACATCTCACATTTGCGTGCGACATTTGCTGTGATCTCCGCGCTGGCGATGCTGTCGCTGGCACCGCCATCCCTGGCGCAGCAGAAACCGCCGGCGGCGCAACCCGCGCCGGCGGTGCAGCAGGCGCCTGTTGCCGCGCAATCCCCGGCGCCGCCGCCGCAGGCGACGCCCGCCCAGGCGCCAGCATCTTCGGCGGCCGTGCCGCAGGTTTCGGCCGGAACCTCTGGCGCTGCTGCTGCGCCGGCTGAGAGCGAAAGCAGGCTGTTGAAATCGACCACCGGCGCGCTGCGCGAGCTGTCGCCGTGGTCGATGTTCCTGTCGGCGGATGTCATCGTCAAGGCGGTCATGATCGGGCTCGCGTTTGCCTCGCTGGTGACCTGGACCATCTTCATCGCCAAGATGATCGAACTTACCGTCGTTCAGCGCAAACTGCGCGCGGCGCTTGCCAAGGTCAGCGATGCGCGATCGCTCGCGGAAGCGCAATTCGCACTCGGCGCAAAGGGCAGCGTGCTGTCGTCCTTGCTCGCTGCCGCTATGCGCGAGGCGCGGCTGTCAGCGGGCATTTCCAGCGACGGCG
>JBJMTR010000287.1:0-5438 GCA_045811565.1 Bradyrhizobium sp. | reverse complement strand
GCTTCAGGCACCGTGTAGCTCGAGATCATCATCGGACGATTTTCGACCGTGACATCGGCGAACCACACCATCTGCCGCGGCTCGTTGCACTCATTCAGGATCGCCTCATCGACGATCATTACGATGTCGCGGCTCTTGCCGTCCTTGTCTTTGGCAAACTCCGCGATCGGCATGTCCTTCATCGGAAAGGTGGTGTGGGCGCCGTTGAATGCAGACATCGCCAGCCGCGAGATTTCCGGAAAGCGAAGATTGTCCGGCGTCGGCTCCTTCGGCCCGTTGATGAGCTTGTCGCGATCGACGATCTGCAGAAAACCGCCCTTGTTGGTGCCGTAACCGAAATAGACGCGGTTGCCGGATGGCCCGGTCGAGATCGGCCCGTGCAGTTCGGTCGGTACCGGGCCGGTCGAACCGGGCTCCTGGCCCGGCAATCCAAAATCCCTGATCTTGATGGGGTGCGCGGGATCAGAGAGGTCATAGACTTGCGTCATGCGCCGCGTGCGCCAATCCGGCGCGCCGGAAACCAGAAAGGCGATGCCGGTGTCGCATTCCCACCAGCTCTTGTGCGTGTCCTTCAGTCCGGCGATCCGCGTGATCAGGACCGGATTGGCGGGATCGGCGACGTTCCAGATCTCATGCGCCTCGCTGCCGAAGGTGCGCAGCATGTAAACCGCATCGCGATTGCCCTTCGGCAGGTCCTTGCCGTCGCAGATGCGCACCATCTGCGCGCCGCCGGATTCGTATTTGCCTTGCTGCCCCGGAATGTGCCGCAGATATTTTGGCTGCGCGGGATCGGTGACATCGACGATCGAGGTGCCGTTCGGCTCACCGTTGCCGGTCTGCGGATTGACGGGATTGGGAATATCGTCGGTGCCGCCGTGATGACCGATATAGGCGATCCAGCGGTCGCCCTGATGATGAACGGTCGGCTGATAGGCGCTGCGCGCCTGCAGATCGCTGGTTCCGACCAGTTTCATGTTGGAGGCTTCGGGCGGGGCGCCGATCACCTGTTGCTGCGCATCAGCGCTGGCCAGGCTCGCGAGAAACGAAATCGAAAAACACACCGCAAGTTTGAAGCGACCGCCCATCTATTCCATCCACTGTTCAAAACCAATCTGCGTTGGCTGGGCGAAATCGTAACACAGCCAAACGCGGCGCCAAAAACACGCTCTTGACATGCAACCATTTGGTTGCCTATTGTTCGGAGCATGAATGAGGTCTTCAAAGCGCTGGCCGACGCTTCACGACGGTCACTGTTGGACAGGCTTCACGCCAAAAACGGACAGACACTGAACGAACTCCGCGACGGCCTCGCCATGACACGGCAGGCGGTGACAAAACATCTTGAGATTCTGGAACAGGCCAACCTCGTCACCACGTTCAAACATGGCCGCGAGAAGCTGCATTACCTCAACCCGGTGCCGATCCATCAGATCGGCGAGCGGTGGATCAAGAAATTCGAGCGCGGCAAATTGACCGCGCTCAGCGAGTTGAAACGGCGACTGGAGAAGCGCGATGAGTAAGCCGGAATTCGTCTACACCACCTATATCGAGACCACACCGGAACAACTGTGGGAGGCGCTCACCAACAGCGAATTCACCAAGCGCTATTGGTTTGACACGGAGGTCAGGTCCGACTGGAAGGTCGGTTCACACTTTGCGCTGGTGATGGGCGGAAAGACCACAGATACCGGCGAAATCCTCGAAGCCGATCGGCCGCGGCGACTGTCCTACACCTTCAAGCACCAGCTTATGGAAGAAATGCGCAGCGAGCCGGCGACGAAAGTCGTCTTCACCATCGAGTCCTATGGCAACCTCGTGAAGCTGACCGTGACGCATCAAGGTTTCGTCGAAGGAAGCAAGCTCCTCGACGGCATCTCCAAGGGATGGCCTGCCATCATCTCCGGGCTCAAGAGCCTGCTCGAAACCGGCAAGACGTTCGCGATCCCGCCTGTCGCGCTCGGCATCAAAGGGGTTGAGTAGACCGGAAGATTATCGGAGGTTCCAACGGATATGAATATCGAGAAATTCAAGCCCGCGATCATCTACACGATCTACATCGCCTCCACGCCTGCGAAGGTGTGGGAAGCGCTGACGGATGGCGAATTCAGCCGAAAATATTTTTCCGGCAATGCGGTAGAGGTCGATCTCTGGGTCGGCGGGGCGTTCATCGTGCGCACGCCGGACGGCTCGGTGCACATCAGCGGCGAGGTGATCGAATGCGAGCCACTGCGAAAGCTCACGGTCACCTTCAACGTCAACTGGCCGGCGCTGGTCGAAAAGCTCGGGCCGACGCTCGTGACTTACGAGATCGAGCCCGCCGGCGACGCGGTAAAACTCACGCTGCTGCAATCGCACGACCGCCCCATCAGCGACGATATCCTGTCTGGCGGGCGAACGGGCTGGCCCGCGATCCTCTCCAGCCTCAAGAGCTTGCTGGAAACCGGCAACGCGATGGTCATCCAGATGCAGCCGCCGCAACGGATGCTGGCCGCTCTGAAGGAATTGGGGATCGGGACGCCGTAGTAGCTGTCGTCCAGGCCTTGAGCCGGGACCCACACTCCGCGGCCGGCGTTGTGGGATGATCATCCGCCGTCATTTCGGGATGGTGCGCTAGCACCAGACCTCAGATGCACAATGGCGCATCGAGAAATCTCGAGATTCTCCGATGTGCAATTGCACATCGTAGTTCGATGCTTTCGCATCGCCCCCGAATGACGGCGCTGCGCGTCATCCCAGCGTCCTTAGCTCCCGTCGCAGCACCTTTCCTGTTGCGGTCATCGGCAAACTCTCCGCGAATTGCACGAAGCGCGGATATTCGTGGGCTGCGAGCTGCACCTTGACGAAATCCTGGATCTCGCGCGCCAGCGCATCGCTCGGCGCATAACCGGGCCGCAGCACGATCCAGGCCTTGATCGATTCGGTTCTGATCGGATCGGGAATGCCGACCACCGCCGACATCGCCACCGCCGGATGCTTCATCAGCGTATGTTCGATCTCCGATGGACCGACCCGATAGCCGGCGGTCGTGATAACGTCATCCTCGCGGCTGACGTACCAGAAATAGCCGTCCTCATCCTGCACGCCGAGATCGCCGGTCAGCAAAAAGTCGCCGGCATACTTTTTTTCGGTCGCTTCCGGATTGCGCCAGTACTCGAGCATGGTGCACGGGCACGGCTGACGCACGCCGATGATTCCGCGCTCACCGCGCGGCAATTCCTCGCCCTTGTCGTTGACTATGCGGACGTCGAATCCGGGCGTCGCCTTGCCCATCGATCCCGGCCGGATCGGAAACAGGTTTGAGTTGCTGCCGATCACGAGATTACACTCGGTTTGGCCAAACACTTCATGGGCATCGATGCCGAAAGTGGAGTGCACCCAGTCGAGCAGCTCACCACCAAGCGATTCGCCGCCGGTAAAAATGCTGCGCAGCTTTACGCCGGGATGTTTGACGTCGGCCTGCCGCATCAGTTTCAGCGCGGTCGGCGGCAGGAAAACGTTGCGGATGCCGTGATCGGCCATCATTTGCATCGCCGCCTGCGGCTCGAATTTGCGCGCGCGATGGCCGACGATCGGCACGCCGTGATACCAGAACGCAAACAGCGCGTTGATCAACCCGCCGATCCAGGCCCAGTCGGCCGGCGTCCACATGAGATCGCCGGGTTTGGGCATGAAATCATGACACATCTCGACATTCGGCAAATGACCGAGCACCACGCGATGCGCATGCAGCGCGCCTTTCGGGTTACCTGTGGTGCCGGAAGTATAGATGATCAGGCCGGCATCGTCGGCTGAAGTATCAACGGTCATAAACTCTGGCGACGCTGCCTTCAGCGCGAACCAGAACGGCTTTGTACCTGATGGCGCGCGGCCTCCGATCACATAGACGTTCTTGAGCTCGGGCAACCGATCGCGGATCTTTGCCAGCTTGTCCCAACCGGTCTCGTCGGTAATGACAGCCTTGGCGGCGGAATTGGAAAGCCGAAACTCCAGCGCGTCCTCGCCGAACAACGCGAAGAGCGGGATCGAGATCATGCCGGAGCGGAACGCCGCGAGATGCGCGATCGGCAATTCCAGCGACTGCGACAGAAACACCGCGACGCGGTCGCCGCGCACCAGGCCATCGGCTTTCAGCACATTTGCAAAACGGCGCGACATCTCGGCTACTTCGTCGAACGAGGTGCGCGTGGTGCCGCCGTCCTCGTCGACATAGATCAGCGCCAGACGATGACTGCCGTCGGCGTAGCGGTCGCAGCAGGCGGTCGCCATGTTGAACCGAGCCGGGATGTCCCAGCGGAAGTTGCGGTAGAGCTCGTCGTAACTGGCGGCTTCGGTGAGCATGGCGAGAGGCCCCTGGTCGTTCCTGATGTTTACGTCATGGCCGGGCAGAGGGCCAACGGGTCCGCGCAAAGCGCGGCCGGATGACAGCCTCCGCGCGTCTTCGCATCAAAAGCCCCGGCCATCCGCGTCTTCCTGTTTGCGGCTAGTTTTAAAGACGCGGAGGCCCGGGACAAGTCCGGGCATGGCGAGGAGCAGACTTTTTCGGCCGCGACGCATAGTCTTCACGCGGGTCGCCTTAAGAAGCCATCGCTTCCCGCTCCATCGCAAGTTCAGCCTCAAGGCTTGCGAGATCGCGATAGATTGAGGCGACGGCGAGCACACGGCCCTTGCTCTTGTACTGCAGCAGGCAATCTTTCGCGGCGATACTGCCGTCCAGGGCGATTTCGTCCCAGTTTTCGGCGTAACCGACATAGTTGATCGGCACGTCGTAATGCTGGCTCCAGAAAAACGGCACGGCATCGAAAGGCTCATGCTGTCCCAGCATGTTGCGCGCGGCGGTCTGGCCCTGGCGCTCTGCCATCACCCAGTGCTCGACACGAATGTTTTGACGGGAATGCGGATCGGGCCAACGCGCGATATCGCCCGCGGCGTAGATCCCGGCAATGCTGGTTTCAAGGTAGGCGTCGACCTTGACGCCCCGATCGATCGCAAGCCCGCAGCTCTCGGCCAAGGCAAGACGCGGCCGCACGCCAACACCGACCACCACGACATCGGCCTCAATCATGCCGCCGCTCCTCAGCGTCGCCCGCCTGCCGTCGATTGCAGTGACGGTATCGCCGAGATGAAAGATGACGCCGTGTTCTTCGTGCAGGGCACGAACAAAGTCGCCCATCTCGGGCCCGAGCACGCGCTCCATCGGCCGCTGCTCCAACCCGACGACATGAACCTCGATATTCCTGGCGCGCAGCGACGCCGCGACTTCCAACCCGATAAAACTGGCGCCGATCACGACGGCGCGGCGCGCACCACCGGCGGCGGCAATGATCGCCCGGCAATCGGTTAGCGAGCGCAACGTGTGAACATGCGGCTGGTCCGCGCCGGGTATGGGCAGTCGTACCGGCTCCGCGCCGGTCGCGAGCAGCAAGCGATCATAGGCAACG
>JBJMTR010000286.1:0-4543 GCA_045811565.1 Bradyrhizobium sp. | reverse complement strand
GCCCTGCTCGGCACGGTGCTGAAATACACCGAAAACAGCACGTATGTGCTTTACCTCTTATCCGACACGATCTGGACCTGGGAGTTCTCGCACCGCCAACGGCCGGAATGGGATCAGCGCCTCGACCGGTTTGCGCGGCACCTCGTCAATGTCGCGCGCGACAGCGAAGCGGAGGAGATCGTCGTTGTCGGCCACAGTTCGGGATCGTTCCTTGGAACCGAGATTCTGGCGCGGGCGCTGAAGCTCGACCCGGCGCTCGGCCGGCACGGTCCGCGCGTTGTGCTGCTGACGATCGGCGGGAATTTCCCGATCGTCGGATTTCATTCCGTATCGCAGGATTTCCGTGATCATCTACGCCAACTCGCGGTCGAGCCGTCGATCGACTGGATCGACTGCCAGGCGCGCAAGGACGTGATGAATTTCTACCAGTTCGATCCGATCTCCAGTCACGGCATCGAGGTCGGAGCCCTCAGGCGCAACCCGACCATCGCGGCGGTGCGATTCCGCGATATCGTCAAGGCAGAGCATTACAATTCATTTCGCTGGAAGTTCTTCCGGGTACATTTCCAGTTCGTCATGGCCAATGAGCGCCCGCACGCCTACGATTTTTTCATGATCGTGTGCGGGCCGGTTCCCTTGAAAGAGCGGATGACCGTCCCAGATGCGGCCCTGGCGGTCGCAACCGGTGATCCGGCTGTCCGCGAGTGGGCCTGGAAGCGGATTGAGAGCATGCGCGATGACCATCCGGGTGCCGCCGATCTCGGCGAAATGGAACCGTCGGCCCGCCGCAGCGGTTAAAGGCCAGTTTGTCTATTCCCGGTCTGGGAACCAACCCGGCGAGCGGGTTGGCTTTGGCCTGAGGTTTGGTGTAAAGCTTGCAGTTCTATGGCCATAACGGGGCGGCCTGCCGCTTGTTTCCGAGGGTAGCAAGTGCTTCAAATGGCTCAAGAAACTGACCGGGAAGGGTGAAGCTGCCAAAGTGATGCATATCACATGGTTGGATCCGGAGTGCATCTGGGCTTTCGAACCAGATGCCGGCCTACCGCGTGGCATCCGGTGTCTGGATTTTCGCTGCGCAGTCGATGCGCAACCCAACTCCCGTCGAGCCCGCTGGGCCCGACCATAAAATTGGAATATCGATGTGACCACATTTAGCAAGACGCCGCTTCTCGATACCATCCGTACGCCAGATGATTTACGCCGGCTCAAGATCGACCAGGTGCGCCAGGTCGCCGACGAACTGCGCCAGGAAACGATCGACGCCGTTTCGGTGACAGGCGGCCATTTCGGCGCCGGCCTCGGCGTCGTGGAACTGACCACGGCCATCCATTACATCTTCGATACGCCGCGCGACCGCCTGGTCTGGGACGTCGGCCATCAGGCCTATCCGCACAAGATCCTCACCGGCCGCCGCGACCGAATCCGCACGCTGCGCACCGGGGGCGGATTGTCCGGCTTCACCAAGCGCACCGAGAGCGACTACGACCCGTTCGGTGCCGCCCATTCCTCGACCTCGATCTCCGCCGGTCTCGGCATGGCGGTGGCGCGCGACCTTTCCGGCGGCAAGAACAACGTCATTGCCGTGATCGGCGACGGCGCGATGTCGGCCGGCATGGCCTATGAGGCTATGAACAATGCCGGCGCGATGAATTCGCGCCTGATCGTCATCCTTAACGACAACGACATGTCGATCGCGCCGCCGGTCGGCGCGATGTCGGCGTATTTGTCGCGGCTTTATTCCGGCAAGACCTATCGCTCGCTGCGCGAGGCCGCAAAACAAATCAACAAGCATCTGCCGAAGGTGCTGGCGGACCGTGCCAACCGCGCGGAAGAGTATTCCCGCGGCTTCATGGTCGGCGGCGGTACGCTGTTCGAGGAACTCGGGTTCTATTATGTGGGCCCGATCGACGGCCACAACCTCGACCATCTGCTGCCGGTGCTGAGGAACGTCCGCGACATGAAGGACGGCCCGATTCTGGTCCACGTCGTCACGCAAAAGGGCAAAGGCTATCCGCCGGCGGAAGCCTCGGCCGACAAGTACCATGCCGTGGTCAAGTTCGACGTCGCGACCGGCGCGCAGGCCAAAGCAAAGCCGAACGCCCCGGCCTATCAGAACGTGTTTGGCCAGAGCCTCGTCAAGGAAGCCGAGAAGGATGACAAGATCGTCGGCATTACCGCCGCGATGCCCTCCGGAACCGGTATCGACATCTTCAACAAGACCTTTCCGGAGCGCACGTTCGACGTCGGCATTGCCGAACAGCATGCGGTGACCTTCGCGGCCGGTCTTGCCACCGAAGGCTACAAGCCGTTCTGCGCGATCTACTCGACCTTCCTGCAGCGCGGCTATGACCAGGTGGTCCACGACGTCGCGATCCAGAGCCTGCCGGTTCGGTTCGCGATCGACCGCGCTGGCCTGGTCGGCGCCGACGGCGCCACCCACGCCGGTTCGTTCGACAACGCCTATCTCGGGTGCCTGCCGAACTTCGTCATCATGGCCGCTTCCGACGAGGCCGAGCTCGTGCACATGGTCGCAACCCAGGTTGCGATCAACGACCGCCCGAGCGCGGTGCGCTATCCGCGCGGCGAGGGCCGCGGAGTCGAAATGCCCGAATTCGGCGTCCCGCTGGAGATTGGCAAGGGCCGCATCATCCGCCATGGCAGCAAGATTGCCCTGTTGTCGTTCGGCACCCGCCTCGGCGAATGCGAAAAGGCTGCCGACGAGCTCGCCGCCCACGGCCTTTCCACCACGATCGCCGACGCGCGCTTCATGAAGCCGCTGGACGTCGATCTGGTGCTGCAATTGGCGCGCGACCACGAGGTGCTGCTCACGATTGAAGAAGGCGCGATCGGCGGATTCGGTTCGCACGTCATGCAGACGCTGGCCGAGAATGGCATGCTCGACGGCGGTTTACGGATGCGCGCCATGGTGCTGCCCGACGAGTTCCTCGACCACGACACGCCGGCCGCGATGTATGCCCGCGCAGGCCTCGACGCCAAGGGCATCGTTGCCAAGGTGTTTGAGGCGCTCGGCAAGGATTTCAAGACCGAGACGGTCAAGCTCGCCTGAACTCAAATCTTGTGTCATTCCGGGGCGCGAGTGTAACGAGCGAGCCCGGAATCCATAACCACCATCGGGAGTATGGATTGCGGGCCTGCGCGATCCAAGTCGGCTGTTGCCGACTTGGACATTCATATCTGCTGAACCCGGGTAAATCCGAGTTCAGATGGCGCATCCCGGAATGACGAAGGTTTACTTGGCAGGTCCCGATGTCTTCCTGCCGGATGCCGCGGATATCGGGCGGCGCAAAGCCGCGATTTGCGCGCGTTACGGCCTGACCGGACTTTATCCGCTCGATAACGCTGTCGATCCGGCCGCCTGCGATGCCTCGCTCACCATCTTCAAGGGCAACAAAGCGATGATGGACGCGGCGGACGCGATCATCGCCAATTTGACGCCGTTTCGCGGCCCCAGTGCCGACGCGGGCACCGTCTATGAGCTGGGCTACATGGCGGGCCGCGGCAAGCTGTGCCTCGCCTACAGCAATGATCCATCCTCTTACTCGCAGCGCGTCGGGCGACTATATGACGTGAAAACCTTGCCCGATGGCCACCTGACCGACCCGGAGGGACTTACCGTGGAGGACTTCGGCCTGTCAGATAATCTCATGATGATACATGCACTCGACCTGCACGGCTGCGCCCTGGTAACACCACGGACTGCGCCGGCGGATATCTGGCACGATCTCACCTCGTTCGAGACCTGCGCTCGCCTTGCCGCGGATCGCGGCGTTAGAGCATGATCCGGAAAAGTGAGCACCGGTTTTCCGAAGAGATCGTGCTCAACAAAAAGATAGAGCGGGATGACGATTCGAAGAAAGTCATCCTGCTCAGCAAATTGGATTGAAGCTGTGAAGAAGAGCGACAGCGACCTGGGCTCCCGCAAGCGCGCGGATGTGCTGCTGGTCGAACGGGGCCTGTTCGAAAGCCGGGCACGGGCACGCGCGGCCATCGAGGCCGGCCGCGTAATTGCCGACGGCAAGCCCGTCATCAAAGCCTCGGAAATCATTGCGCCGGACGCCACCTTGTCCGCCCAACCCGCGCATCCCTATGTCTCGCGCGGCGGCGTCAAGCTGGCCGGCGCGCTGGAACAATACCCGATCGACATCGAGGGTCATGTCTGCCTCGATGTCGGCGCGTCGACCGGCGGCTTCACCGAGGTGTTGCTGGCGAACGGCGCCAGCCTGGTGTTCGCCATCGACGTCGGCCACGGCCAGTTGCATCCCTCGCTGCAAGGTCATCCCAACATCGTGTCGATGGAAAACACCGACATCCGCTCGCTTGAGGGCAAGCGGCTGCCGGCGCGTCCGGATATCGTCGTGATCGATGTCAGCTTCATCTCGTTGAAAGCCGTGCTGCGGGTGGCGCTGGAGCTGGCCGCGGCGCCGATGCATCTGCTGGCGTTGATCAAGCCGCAATTCGAGGCGCAGCGAAAACATTCCAAGCGCGGCATTATCCGCAATGCAATGGTGCATCAGGAAATCTG
>JBJMTR010000285.1:0-3181 GCA_045811565.1 Bradyrhizobium sp. | reverse complement strand
GTAATCCAGCTTCAATCGCCGCATCACACCCGGGCGAAAGTTCTCAACCAGGATATCGGCGCTCGCGACCAGCCGGCGAACGATCTCGATGCCATCAGGCGATTTCAAGTCGAGCACCAGGCTCTTCTTGCCGACATTGAGTTGGCCAAACGCGGTACTGCAATTATTGCGCAATGGCGGGCGGGTTCGCATTGTCTCGCCTTCGGCGGCCTCGATCTTGATGACCTCCGCGCCCATGTCGGCCAGCATCCGCGTACAATGAGGACCGGCAATGGTGGTCGAAAAGTCGAGCACGCGAAGGCCGTGAAAGCTCTTTGTCAAATTACCCTCATCGTTGCCGGCCATTGTCATTCTCAAGGCTCTCCTTCACGGCGTGGCTCTTTGGCCTTTTAGCGCGGCGTGACCCTAGTTCGCGCCGGCTTGAGATGGAAGGCTCTCGTCCAGCCCGGACGGGGCCAGCGCCTTGCATATTACTCAAAGGAAAGTTGGACCCATTCTTGCCTGGCTTGTGCAACGAAGGCGCTTTTCGAGGGTCTTATTCACAGCGGAAATGGACGACTTCGTCCGGGTGGGCGGTCTCGCCGCCGTTTCCGCCGCCCTCCCTCGGGCACTTCGTCCATGGGGTGACGTCGGGATCATGCTCCCCGGCTATCTACGACCGGCCTGGCAACCCTTATGCGATGAGTCTGGCCGCGACTGGCCGGACAATGACATCCGGTTCGGGCGATTGGCGTCGGCCGCGGCGGAGCTTGCCGAGGGCATTCTGGACAAGGATTGGGGCGCGTAGTTTTAGCTGAGACCTTTCCGCCGACTGTTGCAGCGCTGTATAAAAAAGTAACGGTGCCTCAGGCGAGCGTTTGACGAGCATCACTCGGCGGCCTCCGACATGATCTCCACTTGTTCGTGGAGAATGACACCTGAGAGCGGGTCGAATTCCCCGACCCAGGGCGAACGCTCGAGCACCGCCTTGGTGTGGCGATAGCCGGCGTCCCAGCGCTTCATGATGCCAGACGGACTGAAATCGATGTCCTTGGTGTGGTTCTCGTTGTTGAGCTGCGGGGCCAGCAGCCGCACCACGTGCATCCGGGTCGGACACCCATAGCTTGCCAATTCCCGCACCGGCTGGCTGTTGCGCTCCGCCTCCGGCAGGCGCGCGGCCAGCTGGTTGATGACGTGGCGCAGACGGTGCGCCTGCTGCTGCCGGGCGATATGGCTCGCGATCCGGCTGGAATACTGGACATCCTTATGCCGATTGAGCACCTCCGCCATGGTCGTCGGCTCCGCACCGGATGGATTCCACAAGTGAACGGCGAAGATCAGCGAATTCTTGCGTGGATTGTCATCGAACACGGCTTCGGTCGGCGTGTTCGACAGTATGCCGCCGTCCCAATACAGTTCGCCATCGATGCGCACGGCCGGAAATGCCGGCGGCAAGGCGCCGGATGCCATGATGTGCTTGACGCCGAGCGCGGTATCGCGGCTGTCGAAATAGCGCATCTGGCTGGTGCGAACATGTGCGGCGCCGACCGTCAGCCGCGGCGTGCAGCGATTGACCAGATCGAAATCCACGAGTTCGCTGAGCGTCCGTTCCAGCGGCGCGGTCGAATAATATCCAGCCTGGTCGGCGCCCAGCGGATAGCCGTCGCCGGCATGAGCCAACGCGTTGGGCCGGAAGAAACCGGGAATTCCGTTGGTCACCGTCGACCAATAGGACAGCTTTTCGTTAAAGCCGGGAAAGACGTCGCGAAAGCTCCAGAGCGGATTCTGCTCCATCTTTTTCCAGAATTCCCGCAGCCGCGACAGCCGGTTCTGCAGTGAGTTGCCCGCAATCAGGCTGGCATTGATGGCGCCGATCGAGGTGCCGATGATCCAGTCCGGCTCGATGCCGGCCTCGTGCAGCGCCTGATAGACGCCGGCCTGGTAGGAGCCGAGCGCGCCGCCGCCTTGAAGCACCAGCACGACCTGGCCGGGTTCGGATTTGCCCAGCAATCGCAGGCTCGGTGATGAACTGTTGTCCTGAACGTCGTCCATGTCACGCTCCTTGTTGCTGTCTCGCGCCGCCCGATGTTCGCGAGCGGTTTGGCTTGTTACGTTCACGTTTCAGTGCGCGGTCCAGCCGCCATCGACCGGCAGCGCTACTCCCGTGATCGACGCCGCCACGTCGCTGGCGAGAAACACGGTAAGCGCGCCCAGCTCCTCGACCGTAGCAAAGCGCTTGTTAGGCTGCTGCGCCAGCAGCACGTCATGGATTACTTTTTCACGGGAGATCCCGTGCGCCTTGGCCTGGCCATCGATCTGAGCCTCGACCAGCGGCGTGTAGACATAGCCGGGGCAGATCGCGTTGCAGGTGATGCCCTCTTCCGCTGTCTCGAGCGCCGCAACTTTGGTCAGGCCGACGATGCCATGCTTGGCTGCGACATAAGCCGCCTTGAAGGGGGAAGCGACGAGACCGTGGGCAGAGGCGATGTTGATGATCCGCCCAAACTTGTTCTTGCGCATTGCCGGCAGCGCCAGCCGGGTGGTGTGAAACGCCGAGGACAGATTGATCGACAGGATCGTGTCCCATTTCTCGATCGGAAACTCCGCGAGCGGCGCGACATATTGAATCCCGGCATTGTTGACGAGAACATCGAGCCTGCCGTGTTCGCCTAGCGTCGTAGCAATCATCTCGGCGATCGCCTCGGGCCTCGTCATATCGGCTGCCGAATACCCAACCTTGACGCCGAACTCTCTGGATATCTGATCCCTGGTCTTCGCGATCTCCGTCGCTACGCCAAAACCGTTCAACACCACCGCCGACCCCGCCTCTGCCAGCGCGCGCGCAATGCCAAGGCCGATGCCGCTGGTCGAGCCCGTGACGAGCGAAACCTTGCCGGCGAGCGGCCCAGTAGCGGACGCGTCTTCGGTTTTCAGCTGTATGTTCATGACAAGATCCTTTCCCGCGTTCAGCGCCTTCCAAAGGCCGTTAGTTTCTGCCGAAATCTGCATGGCGCGCGGGTTGTTCGGAAATGCCCTTTGGCTTCCGAACCCATAGGCGGGCGCTATCGCGGTTCTGGTGTCCTTTGGAGGGTTTTTCGGCTAATTTGCCGACGGAGCAGGCAAGGCGGCACGATCATGGAGATGCACCAGGTCAGGTACTTCCTCGCTGTCGCGCGGCTGTTGAACTTCACGCGCGCCGCCG
>JBJMTR010000284.1:0-11641 GCA_045811565.1 Bradyrhizobium sp. | reverse complement strand
TCGGATTGTCCTCAACTACTCCCGCCCGGATAGTCAACGCTCACTTGCCGCGGGGAGCTGCCGCGTCAGACATTCATTAACAGCACCTTTACGGGTCGTGCCTATGGTTGCGGCGTTTGCAGTTCCCGTGCCGGAACGTCCCGCCTCATGCCGCCAGACACCCATCGAACGTCGCGAGTGGAAGCGCTCGATCTCTTGCGCCTCGTGGCGGTGCTGGGCGTTGTGTTGTACCATTTCGGGTTCTGGGGCCCGGCCTCGCACGGCATACCGCAGGTCGCCATTCCCTCGCTTGCTCCCATCGCGAAGTACGGCTTCCTCGGCGTGCCGGTGTTCTTCATCATCAGCGGCTTCGTCATCGCCTATTCCGCCGAGGGAAGGACGGCGATGGGATTCGCGATCGCCCGCTTCAGCCGCATCTATCCGACCTTTGTCTTCTGCATGACGCTGACGTTCCTGGCGCTCCTTCTTCTGGGACCGCCGCACTTCGACGCCAGCTTGGCCCAGTGGTTCGCCAATCTGTTTATTGCGGCACCGGCATTGGGTCAGCCCTATGTGGATACGTCCTACTGGTCGCTGGTAATTGAGGTCATGTTCTACGCCTGGATTGCCGGGTTTATGGCGGTCGGGCTGTTTCCACGCCGGATCGACTTCATCATTCTGATATGGCTCGGCATTACCTTCGCCAACGAATTGACCATCGACACGCCCCTGATCGAAAAGATATTCCTTGCCGACGACAGTGGTTTCTTTGCCGTCGGCCTGCTGATCCACGAGTTTTATCGCGGGCGCCGCGACATGATGCTGTACGGCGTTCTCGCTCTGGCGATCGGCACGGCGGTGTTTCAGGTCATCCACAAGCTCGCAAAGCTTGCTCCGCATACCGGCGGGGTATTCGATGAATGGATCGTGGCGGCGATCTGTCTCGTGTCCATCGCGGTCATATTTCTCGCGACGCGGATTCGCCGGGTGCCGCTTCGCGCGAGCGCCGTGCTTGCGATCGGTGGTTTGACCTATCCGCTCTATTTGCTGCACATGCAGTTCGGCTACGTGTTGTTTGTCCGTCAGGTGCCGTCCACAGCCGTGCTCTCGGTGATCACGACCGTCTCGGGAATCACACTCCTGGCGTGGGCCGTATGGCGCTACTTCGAAGGACCCGCGCAGCGCTGGACCAAGGAAATCCTGACAGATCAGGCCATTCGGCTCGGGTGGTCCAAGCCGAAAGCTGTGGGCGGAAGTGGAACGGAGTTGGCGGAGCGCAGCGGTGCTGTCTGAGCACGAGATAGCCGAAAGCGTTTTTATTGCTTAAGCCCCGATATCGCCCTTCGCGAGATCCCACATCAGAGTGTAGATGCCGCTTGAGATCACCAGCGGCTTGAACGCGACATTGTCGGTAAAGCGCGCCGCAGCCGCCGAAGCCGCATCCACATGCGTGGCGTCGATCAGTACGAACCAGTCGCCGGCGCCGGGATTGGGCGCTGCGGGAGGATTTGTAAGTGGGTTCGAAAGGCTCGGATCGCTCTCGATCAGGTGCATGGAAATGACGCGATCGCGGTTTGCCGGATCAAGCTGCTCGTGGAGTGCGGCGCGCAATTTTTCTTCGCCTCCGTCCGGCGGCCGAAGGCGGACGATGCCGAGCGCTGCGCCACGGCCCGTCCCACAGCTGACGGTGATGCGTGCAACCGCGCGGATCATGTTCTTGAAGCGTGCCATGGTCTTGCGCGACCATTCGGTCGGGTTCGCAAGCTTGGCTCGATAGGCTGGGCTATCCAGCACCTCGAACGCTGCCGTGGCGTACAGACAAAGATATTTCGGTTTTGCATCATGCGCGATGTAGCGCCTGGCTTCGAGGAAGCCGTCGATGGCGACGCGCTCCTCGAGATGTTCGCGGTCGTACCAGCGGTTGAATTCGGCTTCGTCCAATGGATCGATATCCATAGACGTCAGCAGCATGCCTTTCCCGGCCATCGGCATCGATAACGATCCTTATTGTTTGATTTTGGAAGCGAGATCCGCGATCGCCTTCATAACCGCATTGCGCACGCCGTGATCGTAGAGAATATGTCCGGCGCCTTCGACGATGCGGACTCCGCTCTGGGGCCACTGTGCGGCCAGCGCCTGCGACGTCGCCGGCGGGCACAGCAGATCATAACGGCCCTGCACCATGATGCCGGGAATGCCGGCGAGTTTTCCGGCGTCGTTCAGAAGCTGGTTCGGCGCCATGAAGCAGTCCTTGGCGAAATAATGCGCTTCCATCAACGGCGTCGCGGGCAGGGCACCCGATGAGTTCAGCGCTGCGAGATCGAGCCGGACGCGTCCCGGCGCGTGTTCGGACAGGATGCGCTCGGTGTCGTGCCAGGCACGCGCCGCCGGACCGTGCACGGCCGCGTCGGGATCGAGGATGCGACGCCAATAGGCATCGAGCGGCTGGGCTCGTTCTTCCGGCGGCAGCACGCTGAGGAAATCTTCCGACAGCGCGGGATAGAAACGGGGCAGTGTTTCGAGAAAGGCGCCTTCCAATTCTGCCCGCGTGCCCAGGAACGTCGCACGTAGCACGATGCCCGAGACCCGATGCGGATAGGCCTCTGCATAAGCCAGCGCCAGCGTCGCGCCCCAGGAGCCGCCGACGATCAGCCAGCGGTCGAAGGCGAATTTTTCGCGGATCGTCTCCAGGTCCGCGATCAGATGCGGCAGCGTGTTGGCCTCTCGCCGGCCCTTGGGACGGCTGCGGCCGGCGCCGCGCTGGTCGAACAGGATGGCGTGGAAGCGTTCGGGGTCGAACAGCCGGCGGTGATCCGCCTGGCAGCCGCTGCCGGGTCCGCCATGCAGATAGACCGCGGGAATGCCGTCGGCGCGGCCGACGCTTTCGACATAGATCTCATGATTATCGCCGACCGGCAGCAGTTCCGAGGTCAGCGGCGCGAACGGATCGGTGCGTTTACGAGATGACTGCCCCGCGTCGGCGTCAGGCGCCATGGCCGCCTTCCGTCTCCAGCGTACCGCCGGCAAAATTGCGATAGAGGAAACGGTTCTGGTCGGAGACCGCCTCGCGCTCCGCCTGCTTGAAAATCTGCTCATGCATCGGCGACAGCGTGCAGGCCGGATCGGTGTTGCCGGCATTTCCGGTCAGAGCAAAGGCCTGGCAGCGGCAGCCGCCGAAATCGACTTCCCTGAACTCGCAGCTCTTGCACGGCTCCGGCATCCAGCCGGTGCCGCGATAGCGGTTGAAAGCTTCCGAGTTCTGCCAGATCCAGGCGATCGAATGGTTTGACCGCACCGATTCAAATTGAAGCCCGGTAATGCTTTCGGCCGCGTGGCACGGCAAAATCTTGCCGGCCGGGGAGATATTGAAGAATTGCCGGCCCCAGCCGCCCATGCATTTCTTCGGCCGCAGCGCGTAATAATCCGGCACCACGTAATCGATCGCAAGCACGCCTTTCAACCGCGCCTGCGCTTCCTCGACGAGGCGGCTGGTCTCCTCGATCTGCGCGACGGTCGGCATCAAGGCGGCGCGGTTCTTCAAGGCCCAGCCGTAATATTGGACATTGGCGACCTCGAGCCGGTCGGCGTCCAGATCGACGGCCATCTGGATGATGTCGGGCAATTGATGCAGGTTCTGGCGATGCATCACAGCGTTGACGGTCAGCGGCAGATCCAGCTCGCGCGTCCACTTCGCGGCTTGGATTTTCTTTTCATGGGAATTCTTCAGACCCGCGACGCGGTCGGCGACAACAGGCTCGTTGCCCTGGAAGCTGATCTGCACGTGACAGAGGCCGGCATCGGCCAATGCTGCAACCTTCTCCTTTGTCAGCAGCACCGCCGAGGTGATCAGATTGCTGTACAGCCCGACATCGGTGGCGTGCCGCACCAGTTCGACGAGGTCTTTGCGCGCGGTCGGTTCGCCGCCGGAGAAATGGATCTGCAGTACGCCGATTTCGGCGAGTTCGGTCAGAACCTTCTTCCACTCCTCGGTAGTGAGCTCGCTTCCGGCGCGGTCGAGCTCGACCGGGTTGGAGCAATAGGGGCATTGCAGCGGGCAGCGGTGAGTCAGTTCCGCAAGCACCGCGAGCGGAATGCCGAATGTTTCTGCGGTCGAGCGGCGCGACTCCAGCACCGCCAGCCCATCGTTCGGGCCGGCGTTTGTCGTTTTGCCGTCAGCGAGAGCTTCGCTCATGGCGTCTTCTCCCGCGCTTCAGTCAGAAAGCCCTTGTCGGCGAGGTCCTGCAGCATCGCGACGACGTCGGTTGCAATCGCTCCGCGCTCGGCGGCGTATTTTTGGGCGAGCTGGTCGACCATCTGCGAAACGCTGCGGACGCCGTCGCAGAGCTGCAAGACTTCGACCGCGATCGCATCCGGTGCCAGCACGCGTTCCGGTGCCAGGATCACCCAGACCTGCCGCGTCTCATCGAATTTCAGCCGGGCGTGCCGCGGCAGTATTGGCCGGCTCGCCTCGCTGACACTGATGTTGCGGCTTGCTGCCATCGGTTTCCCTTGGTGTTCCCTTAATCTTCTTTTGGCACGAACGCGCCGGGCGGTATGTGGCCATCGACATAGGCATGATACAGCGCATCGAGCTGAACCCATAGCACATTGGTCTTGAAGATGAGCGCGTTGCAGACCGCCTCGCGTTCCACCGGCGTATTGGCGTGCTTCTTGACATACTCGAGCGCGAAGCCGGCATCGCGCGGCGCTTGCTGCAGGCGGCGGCTGAAATAGCTCATGATATCGGGGTTGACGAAATCGTAATGCGCCAGCATGCCGGAGATACGTTCCTCATGAAGATTCGGCGCGAACAATTCGGTCAGCGAGGAAGCGATCGCTTCCAACGGCGTCTTGTCGCGGCAGAAATGCACGTAAGCCTCCACCGCAAAGCGCGTCGCGGGCAGGATACCTTCGGCGGATTCGACATAGGCGTTGTCGAGGCCGAGACCTTCGGTGAGTTTCAGCCAGCGTTCGATGCCGCCTTCAGTCCTGATATCACCGTCATGGTCCTCGATCCGGTGGCGCCATTCGATACGCGTCGCTCTATCGCGGAAGCGCGAGATCACCACGGCGTCCTTTAGCGGGATCGTGCTCTGGTAATAGTAGCGGTTCAGCGCCCAGGCCTGCACCTGACCCTTGTTGAGCTTGCCGCCGTGCAACAGCCGATGGAACGGATGTAGATTGTGATAGCGCGTCGCGCCGATCTGGCGGAGCGTCGCTTCCAACTCCTCGGCGCTGTTGAGCGTCACGCCCGCGCCGAGCGAAAAGGCGGTCATTCCATTGGTGGCCATGACGTTCAAAGCGTGATCTCCGTTCCGTCGGAGGGAATCTGCCAGCCGGCTTGTTCGGCGGCCTTGCGCTCGGCGGAGCCCGGAAGCCACGCCGGGTTGGAGTTGTTGACATGCAAGAACACCTTTCGGCCGATGTCCAAGCCGGCCAGAGTATCGATGGCGCCGCGCTCGCCCGACATCGAAATATGTCCCATCCCTTGTCCCGTCTTGTTACCTAATCCCGCCACGATCAATTCGTCGTCGCGCCACACCGTGCCATCGAAGAAGATCAGAGGCGCCCCGGCGAGCCGGGATTTGAGATCGTCTGTCACGCGCGCGCAAGCTGCCAGGAAGTAGAAATATTTGCCGCTCGCCCTATCCGCAATGCGAAGCCCGAGCGTGTCGCCGACGCCGTCGCTGCCGGCAGGATGCGCTGTGCCCTCGAGATACCACGCGCCTTTGCCGGGAACCTCGAAGGGCAGGACGTCGATGCCGGCGCGCGATCCATCGGGCAGGGCCAGTTCAAAGGCCTGATCCACCGCGATCGGCCGGCGCGTCACCTTGTCTGCGCTCAGCACATTAAAGATGCTGTTGGATTTCAGGATCGCAAGCACCCGTTCGTGCGCATAGACCGTAAACGGCGAGCCCTCGCGCATCGACAACAGCCCCGCGACAGCATCGACTTCGCCGTTGGTCAGGATCACGCCGGCGATCGGGCTGTGCCTGAGCTGGCCGGTCTTGGGATGAAGCTGCGGCGTCGCGGTCAGTTGCTGGCGCAGATCAGGCGATGCGTTGACCAGGAACCAGTGGGCGCCATCGCTGCTAAACGCGATCGACGCCTGAGTGCTCCTGAGTTCTGAATGTTCGCTCCGCGATGCTCGGCACACCGGACATCCGCAGTTCCACTGCGGAACGCCACCACCCGCCGCGGCGCCCAGGACGACGACGCGAAGCATGATCCGTCTTCTCCTGGCGATCCGAGTTTGAATCTACAAAAGCACGAGGTGGACCCCGACGTTAGGGCACAGCTCCGCGATCGGAGAAGTGCCACGCCCGGTCCACCTGCGCTGGTGATACTATCGCTCGCCGCTTACTTGCGGGTCGCGCACATATACATATTGATTTCCATGCCAACCGGCACTTCGACGATTTTTGGTGCTTTCCAAGCCATTTGGCTCTCCTTTTTGAAGACCGGACGACTTCCGCCCTGCCTACTAAAGTACTGCGGATAGAAAAGTTCGCCAATTAAATCTTCGAAATCTTTGCGGGCGTCCTTCTTTTGCTGCATTGCAAAAGGAACTCACGCAGTTGTGCTGGCCGTTCGGGTCAAAACAACGTGGGATCAACCGTTTCGCTGTTGTTCGCATTGCGTCGAACGTTGATCTTCACCGCGGGGAGCGCCGATTGTTCCGGGATAAAGAACCGTAGAGATTCGCCGGCTCCCCTTTGTGAGGCCACAACCGAAGTCGAGTTCCGCCGATGCCACGCTATTTCTTCAACACTCGTATCGGCGATGAGCTGATTTCCGATCCCGAAGGCGAAGTGCTCCGGGATCCCGACCGCGCATGGGAAATGGCGCGCGCCATGATCCGGGAATTATTGAAGACCGAAGGCGCGGACGGCGCGCTGTTGAATGCGGTCATCGAAGTGACCAATGACGAAGGCGAGATCGTGCTGGAGTTTCCCTTCGCCGAGGCCATTCTCGAGGTCCCGGATCGGTCCGTTACGAGACACTAGCGCCTGCCGATAATCACGGTCGCGCTACCCCGAGCCGTGGCGTCTATTCCAGCGATTCCAACTATTCCGACAAACATGTTTCCGATTGCGCAGCTGTTGAAAAATGTTGGAGATTGTCGTTCGGAAAAGCCACCGGCGCCGGCATTGCCTTGCCCGCGCAAGAGCACAAGGCTTTCCATCAGGGGAGAGCATCATGATGAGCTATTCGTCCGCACCGCGCAGCCTTTTGCTGGCGGGTGCCTTTTTCGGTGTATTCACGCTTGCGGCCAGCGCGCAGCAGCCCGCCAATCCGCCCGCGGCTGGCGCAGCCCCCGCTGCCGCGCCCGCCCTGCCGCCGGGCTCGCCCCTGATCGGTCGGCCTGCGGGCAACGAGGCAGCGGCCAAGCTCGCGCCGATCGCGCCGCCTCCGATTCCGGCGGCGCCGGACAAGCTGCCGGTCACAAAGCTCAAGGCGCCGCCTGGCTTCAGTATAGAGGTTTACGCCGCCGGCATGGCCAACGCCCGCTCTCTCGCTGAAGGCGACAAGGGCACCGTGTTCGTCGGCAGCCGCCTCGTCGACAAGGTCTATGCCATCGTCAACAAGAACGGCCAACGCTCGGTCAAGGTTCTCGCGTCCGGCCTGTATCGGCCGAATGGCGTCGCATTCAAGAACGGCACGCTCTACATCGCCGAGCTGTCGAAGGTTTCCAAGATCGACAAGGTGGAAGACAATCTGGACAATCCGCCGAAGCCGACCCTGATCTACGACAATCTGCCCAAGGACGAAGCCCATGGCTGGAAGTTCATCGCCGTCGGGCCGGACAACAAGCTCTACGTTCCGGTTGGGCAGCCCGGCAACAACGTGCTGCATGACGACGACCATGGCCAAATCCGCCGGATGAATCTCGACGGCTCAGGCGCCGAGGTCATTGCGCGTGGCGTCCGCAACACCGTCGGCTTCGACTGGAATCCGGAAACCAAGCAGCTCTACTTCACCGATAATGTCCGCGATTGGATGTCGGAAGACGTTCCCGAGGATGAACTCAATCGCATCACCAAGGTCGGCGAGCATTTCGGCGCGCCTTATTGCCTGCAGGGCAATATTGTCGATCCCGAATTTGGCTGGGGTAAATCCTGCAGCGAGTTCACGCCACCGGTAGGCTTGATGGGCCCGCATTCGGCCTCGCTCGGCATGCGGTTCTATACCGGAAGCATGTTCCCGAAGGCCTATAAGAACGCCATCTTCGTTGCCCGGCACGGCTCGTGGAACAGGTCCAAAAAAGTCGGCGGTGATGTCATCGTCGTCAAGCTGAACAAGGACGGCACGGTCAAGTCGATGGAGCCGTTCCTCACCGGCTTCCTGGAAAACAACAGCTACATCGGCCGACCGGTTGACGTGATGCAAATGAAAGACGGTTCGCTTCTGGTCTCCGACGACTATAACGGCGCCGTCTACCGCATCACATACGGCAAGCCGAAGCTTGCCGTGCAGTAGGCGAACAGTCCTAGTCATTCCGGGATGGTACGCGAGCACCAGACCTCAGATGTGCAATTGCACTTCGCGAAGTTCGATGCTTTGCATCGCTCCGGAATGACAAAAGAACGCCGGGAATGGCCGATGCGTAAAATAATTGCGCCGCTGGCGTTTGCCTCCATCGCTTTTTCGGCGAGCGCCGAAACCATCGAAGAGCGCGCCGCGCCGTGTTTTGCCTGCCATGGCGAACGCGGGCAATCCGTAACTGAGAACACCCCCTCGCTCGGTGGCCAGCAGGCGCCTTACGCGCTGATCCAGCTTTTCATGTTCCGCGAAAAGCTGCGGGTTTTTGAGCCGATGAACGCGATGGCAACACCGCTGTCCGACGACGACTTGAAAACCTTTTCCGATTTCATCGCCAAACTGCCGAAGCCGCCGCCGCCGGACGGTGCCGGCGATTCCGCGCGCATGGCACGCGGTCAGGCACTGGCGGAGCAAAACCGTTGCAATAGCTGTCATAACCCCGATTTTTCCGGCAAGGAGAACGTCCCGCGGATCGCCAATCAGCGCGAGGACTACCTCGCCAAGACGCTTGCCGAATACAAGGATAACAGCCGCCACGGCTATGACGGCAGCATGGCCGACGTGATGCAGCCGGTCACCAAAGAGCAGATCGCCGATCTTGCTTATTACCTCGCCCGAGTGCGCTAAATCCGCTTGGTGTGGCCCCGGCGCTGGCCATGCCCGCTCGGTGACGCTAAAAGACGGGCGTTCAAACGGAGTTGGCAATGGAAGATCTCTGGCGCCTGTCGGCTGCAGACCTCGCGAGCCTGATAAAATCGAAGAAAGTTTCGGCGAAGGAGGCGGCCACGGCCGCATTGGCCCGGCTGGACGCGGTCAACCCCAAAATCAACGCTGTTGTCGACCACCGGCCGGCCGAGGTGCTGGCGCAGGCCGAAGACATCGACGCGGCGATAGCCCGAGGGGAAGACGCCGGTCCATTGGGGGGCGTGCCGCTGACGGTCAAGGTCAATATCGACCAGGAGGGCTTTGCCACCACCAACGGGCTGAAACTGCAACGCGACGCCATCGCGAAGAGCAACAGCCCGGTGGTCGATAATCTGCGCAAGGCCGGCGCCGTCATTCTCGGCCGCACCAACTGCCCGGCTTTTTCCTATCGCTGGTTCACCACCAACCTGATCCATGGCGACACCAAGAACCCGCGCGATCCCGGCATTACCCCGGGTGGCTCGTCCGGCGGCGCCGGTGCTGCGGTAGCGGCCGGTATCGGGCACATTGCGCACGGCACCGACATTGCCGGATCGATCCGCTATCCCGCTTACGCCTGCGGCGTTCATGGACTGCGGCCGACGATGGGCCGTATACCGGCCTTCAACGCGGCGCTGCCCGAACGTCCCATCGGCCCGCAGATCAGCGCGGTATCCGGCCCGCTCGCGCGCACGATCGGCGATATCAGGATTGCGCTTGCCGCGATGTCGGCCAGGGATTTTCGCGATCCGTGGTGGGTGCCGGCACCGCTGGAAGCGCCGGCGATGCCGAAACGCGCCGCGCTGTGCCTCAACCCGGACGGTCTCGATCCCGTTGCCGAGGTGAAGGCCGCGGTCGCCGATGCCGGCAAGCGTCTTGAGCGCGCCGGCTGGACAGTCGAAGAGATCGCAACCACGCCGCCGCTGCGCGAGCCGGCCGACCTCCAGACCAAGCTCTGGCTTGGCGACGGCTATGAGGCGCAACTGGAAGCCGCCGAGCGCGAAGGCGATCCCGGCGCGCTGGCATGCCTGCACGGCAACAAGGGGAAGGTGTTTCCGTTCGACCTGTCGAAGACGCTGACCCGGCGCGCGACGCTGACGCGGCAATGGCTCGAATTTTTCGAGACATACGCTGTGCTGCTGATGCCGGTCTCCGGCGAATTGCCGTTTCCCGACCAGCTCGATTGCAAGGACGACGCTTCCTTCGCGCGGGTCTGGCATGCGCAGTTGCCGCAGATCGCCATTCCTTTCATGGGACTTCCCGGGTTAACCGTCTCGACGGGCTTGGTGGGACGTATTCCCGTCGGCGTGCAGCTGGTTTCCGGTCGCTACCGCGAAGATCTCTGCCTCGCGGCGGGCGAGGCGATCGAGGCGGGCGGCACGCCATCGGCGGTGATCGATCCCGTCCGCTAGGCATGATCCCGAAAGTGGGTACCGGTTTTTCGGAAAAAGATCATGCTCAAATCGAGAGAATCTGATGTCCGGTGTTTATGATTTCACGGCCATCTCGTTGGCCGGCGAGAACGTTCCTCTCAAGCGCTTTGAGGGGCAGGTGCTGCTGATCGTCAACACCGCGAGCGCCTGCGGATTCACCCCGCAATACAGAGGCCTGCAGGAATTATACGCGACGCTTTCACCGCGCGGCTTCTCGGTGCTCGGCTTTCCCTGCAACCAGTTCGGCGCGCAGGAGCCGGGCGACGCCGCGCAGATCCAGCAATTCTGCGAAACCGGATATGCGGTGACGTTTCCGATGTTCGCCAAGGTCGACGTCAACGGCGCTTCCGCCCATCCGCTGTATAATTATCTGAAGAGCGAGAAGTCGGGCCTGCTCGGCCCCTCGATCAAATGGAATTTCACCAAATTCCTGGTCGACCGCTCGGGTAAGGTGGTGGCGCGGCACGCGCCGACCGCAAGACCCGAAGGACTGAAGAACGAAATCGAGGCGTTGCTATGAACGACGAAAATCAGACCAAGAGCGACCAATTGCCCGACCGTCTCTCGGTTGATCCGAACAGCCCGTACTACAATGCCGAGGTGCTCGCGCGCGATGTCGGCATTCGTTTCAAGGGCGTCGAGAAGACCAATGTCGAGGAATATTGCATCAGCGAGGGTTGGGTGCGCGTCACCGCCGGCAACGCCAAGGACCGTCACGGCAACCCGTTGACCATCAAGGTGCACGGCCCGGTCGAACCATATTTTCGCGATAAGGCTTCTTAACGGTCTCACTTCATCCGTCATTGCGAGCAGCACTTGCGGCGAAGCAATCCATACTGTCGCCGCCCGCTAAGATTCCTGGATTGCTTCGCTTCGCTCGCAACGACGGGCTAAAGACACTCCGAGACATATCGTTCGCTCCGAAGGCCAAACCAATGTCCGTGCGTATCGTCGACGTCCGCGAGGTGACAAAACCGATCTCCTCGCCGATCCGCAACGCC
>JBJMTR010000283.1:0-7975 GCA_045811565.1 Bradyrhizobium sp. | reverse complement strand
CGGCGGTGCATTGTCGAGCGCCTGCTGCGTCAGCCGCGCATAGGCATCGAACGGATGCTCCTCGCGTTTGAATTTTTCCTGGTCGACGAGCTTCTTGCCTGAGGCGATGACCTTGTCCTGCGCCTTGATATGGGCGGCGTCTGGTCCCGTCGGCTCGGCATTCGCCTTACTGACATTGCCGCCACCGAGGCCGCGACCGACCCGGCTGATCTGCAGGCCGGTGGTAAAGCCTTCGAGGTAGCGTTTCTGCTCGTCGGTAAAGTCTACTGACAGCGTTTCGATTTTCATGGTCTGCGACGAAGCTCCTGCGGCCACTTGTCGTGGCTTCAACGGAAACGGAATTTGGCCTCCCGGAACTCGGCTCGGCTAAAGTGTGCCAGGCTCGATTCCCAGGAACGGTCCGACCAGCTTCGTTGCTGCGGAAATCCATCTTGGACATTGGCCAGCAGGCATCTGCGACACGCTGGCTGCAATGCAACATTCAAATTGCGTGCCAGACCGATTCATATAAAATCTTGATGTTTATCAAAAGGTTTTGGGAACGGCGATGGAACCATGAACTTAGGTTCACCGCACAATTCGAGCATCTAGCCTAAAAACTAGCCGATTGGGATCGTTGCCCAGGATTGCCTCAATGGAGTCGTTCAGGGTTTCCGGTGCCCGATCTTGAACGCCCCGAGGTGGCCGGGGATATCGTTCGGATCGAACGGCGGGCCGGCGAACGCGCCGATGGCATGGGACGCGCCGGCCGGCCTGCCACCTTGTCCCGAGGCGGCATCGTAAAGGTCAGGCCTGAATATTCCCATGGCGGTCTTAAGCGCGTCCGGCTTGAGCGCCGTTTGCCCCCAGCGCACCATCTGAGCATAGAGCCAGGCGGCCTGCACGGGATCGGGCCGGCCCGCGGCCTCGCGTCCCACCAGGAGGTAGCGGTTGCTTTCGCGCATGGTCCCGTCGGGCGAAATCTTGAGACGGCCGTCGAGCGTACGCCGGATCACCTCCGCATCGACGCTGATCCGCTCCGGCTGCGCCAGGATCGCAGCCACCTCCGACCGGTTCTGCGGCTGTTCGATAAATTCGGCGGCGCGGATATGAGCGCGGACCAGCGCGGCCACTAGGTCCGGATTCTTCTCCGACCAGTTTTGCCGCACGGCCAGCACCTTCTCCGCCGCGCTGACCAGGATGTCCGCGACGAAATGCAGGATATGCCCGACGCCGAGATCGACCGCGACCGAATTCCAGGGTGCGCCGACGCAGAAGGCGTCGACATGGCCGTTGGCGAGGCTATCCACCATGTAAGGCGGCGGCAGCACCACTAGACGGACATCCTCGTCCGGTTCGACGCCGCCTGCGGCCATCCAGAACCGCAATTGGTAATTATGGGTCGAGAACGGGAACGTCATGCCGAACGTCAGCGGCTCCGCGCCGCCTTTGCGACGTTTGGCAACCACCCGCGAAAGCGCCAGCGCCGTCGCCATCGGGTCAAAACGGTCCCCATCGATTTCTTGCATGATCGCAGCATGCAGCGCCGGTGACACCGTGATCGCATTGCCATTCAAGCCGAGATTGAACGGCGCCACGATCGGCACCTTAACGTGCCCGAGCCCAAGGCTTGAGGCAATCGCGACCGGCGCTAGTAAATGGGCGGCGTCGAACAGCCCGATATTAAGCTTGTCGCGGACATTCGACCACGACACTTCCCGCACCAGCGTGACGTCCAGCCCCTCGGCTGCCGTAAAGCCCTTGTCCACGGCCACGATCAGGGCGGCGGCGTCGACCAGTGGAATGAAACCGATGCGAAGGGTTGTGGTCATTTCAAAAGCTCCGACGCGGTCAGGATCGATTGCGCGATCTCGCCGATCTTCTTTTTCTCGCGCATCGCCGTGGAGCGCAGCAGCACATAGGCCTCGTCTTCGGTGAGGCCCTTCAACTTCATGAGGATGCCCTTGGCGCGATCGATCACCTTGCGCTCCTCGAGCGCGTGCTTGGTGCGATCCAGCTCATCCTGCAGCTTTGCGAATGCATTGAACCGGGAAATGCAGAGGTCGAGGATCGGCTTGATCCGTTCCTTCTTCAGCCCGTCGACGATATAGGCCGACACACCTGCTTCGACCGAGGCCTGGATCGAGGCCGCGTCGCTCTGATCCACGAACATCGCAATCGGCCGCCGCACGGCGCGGCTGACCTGGAACATTTGTTCCAATACGTCGCGGCTGGGATTTTCCAGGTCGATCAGAATGACATCCGGGTCGAGCGCATAGATCCGCTGCAGCAGGCTCTGCATTTCGCTGATATGGACGACGCCGGTATAGCCCGCCTCCCGCAGCCCCTCCTCCAGGATAGCGGCCCGGATCGGGCTTTCATCGACAATGACGATTTTAGGAAACGACTCAGCGGCCATCGATCACTCGTATTCCGGCGCCACATCCATACCATGACACAGGCCAGCTCAAAGTCTTGTAATTATGGGCAATTGGGACTAGCTCCTGCACATCAACTAGTGCGGTGGATTTGACATTCACCCCAGGGCTCCGCGAGCTCTCATGGCGAATGTCAAATCCAGGGCCGCACTAGAGTCATTTTTGCTCGTGTCTCGTTGGCTCTAACATTCGCAAAGAGCCTGCCGCAACGGGATGCGAATGTTAGAGCCAGGACACGAGGGCAGATATTAGTCATGCAACAGGCGGCCGCGCCGAAAGTCAGTTTTGTCTCATTGGGATGCCCCAAGGCGCTGGTGGATTCCGAACGCATCATCACGCGGCTGCGCGCTGAGGGCTACGAGCTGGCGCGCAAGCACGACGGCGCCGACCTCGTCATCGTCAACACCTGCGGCTTTCTCGACAGCGCCAAGCAGGAATCGCTCGGCGCTATCGGCGAAGCGATGGCCGAGAACGGCAAGGTCATCGTGACCGGCTGCATGGGCGCGGAACCCGAGCAAATCGAGGCGGCGTATCCCGGCGTGCTGTCGATCACGGGACCGCAGCAATATGAAAGCGTGCTCGACGCCGTACATCGCGCGCTGCCGCCGATGCACAATCCGCATCTCAACCTGGTGCCGCCACAGGGCATCAAGCTGACGCCGCGCCACTATGCCTATTTGAAAATTTCCGAAGGCTGCAACAACCGCTGCAGCTTCTGCATCATTCCAAAACTGCGCGGCGACCTTGTCTCGCGTCCAGCCAACGACGTGCTGCGCGAGGCCGAGCGGCTGGTCGGCGCCGGCGTCAAGGAGTTGCTTGTCATTTCACAGGACACGTCAGCGTATGGCGTAGATTTGAAATATGCGGACAGCCCGTGGAAGGATCGCAGTGTTCGCACAAAATTCTTCGACCTCGCCAAAGAGCTCGGCGAGCTCGGCGCCTGGGTGCGGCTGCAATATGTCTACCCCTATCCCCATGTCGATGACGTCATCGGCCTCATGGTCGAGGGCAAGGTTTTGCCCTACCTCGATATCCCCTTCCAGCATGCGAGCCCGGAAATCCTGAAAGCCATGAAGCGCCCGGCCGCGCAGGACAAGACACTCGACCGGATCAGGCAGTGGCGCGAGCAATGCCCCGATCTGACACTGCGCTCGACCTTCATCGTCGGTTTTCCCGGCGAGACCGATTCCGATTTCGCCTATCTGCTCGACTGGCTTGAGGAGGCCGAGATCGATCGCGTGGGCTGTTTCAAATACGAACCGGTCGCGGGCGCCGCCTCGAATGCGCTTGGCAACGCCGTCCCTGACGAGATCAAGCAGGAGCGCTGGAACGCGCTGATGGCACGGCAGCAAACAGTTTCCGCACGAAGGCTCAAGCGCAAGGTCGGCACGCGGCAGCAGATCATCGTTGACGAAGTCGGCCCGACGGTCGCGAAGGGTCGTTCAAAAGCCGATGCGCCCGAGATCGACGGTGCGGTCTATCTCTCGAGCCGACGCCCGCTGAAAGTCGGCGAGATCGTCACCGCGAAGATCGAGCGCGCAGACCAGTACGATCTCCACGGCAGCGTTGCCGGGTTCTAACGCGCTTGACACGACCGGCCATTCGGCTGTATGGCCGCGGCATGACTCTCAACCGGACCAACCGCCGCGCAGCTTTCCGTCGTCGCTCTGTCGACGATGATGGGTCGCGCCGTGTCCGACGACAACGCTGATTAACTAGTTCAGCAACGTTTTCGAGAAGGCCGCACCCGCAAGGTGCGGCCTTCTCGCGTTTCGGCCGTCTTTTTCATCCCAACTGCTGAGGAGCCTGACATGATCCACGCTACCCATCTGTTCGACGCGCTGATGGATATCACCGCGCGCCCGCCGACCGTGTTCGTCAGGGGCGAAGGCGCCTATCTGTGGGATCACGCCGGCAAGCGTTATCTCGACTTCATGCAGGGTTGGGCGGTCAATTGCCTCGGACATTCGCCGCCCGTGGTGGCGGAAGCGCTCGCGGCGCAGGCCAAAGTGCTGCTCACTCCGAGCCCGGCTTTCTACAATGAACCCAGCTTAAAACTGGCGAAGGCGCTGGTGGCGCGCAGCTGTTTCGATCAGGTGTTCTTTGCCAATTCGGGCGCCGAAGCCAATGAGGGCGCAATCAAGCTGGCGCGCAAATACGGCAAGCTGCACAAGAACGGCGCATTCGAGATCATCACATTCGAAGGCGGCTTTCACGGCCGTACGCTGGCGACCATGTCGGCCTCGGGCAAGAAAGCGTTTGAACCGCTGTTCGAGCCCAAGGTGCCCGGCTTTCGCAAGGCGCGGTTGAACGATCTGGACTCCGTCAGGCAGCTGGTCTCGGAAAATACCGTTGCGGTGATGCTGGAGCCGATCCAGGGCGAAGCCGGCGTCTGGCCCGCCACCGATCAGTTCCTGAGGGAGTTGCGGGCGCTGACGAAGGAGTACGGTCTGCTGCTCATCCTGGATGAGATCCAGACCGGCATGGGACGCACCGGAAAGCTGTTTCACTACGAGTACGCCGATATCGAACCCGACATCATGACGCTTGGCAAAGGCATCGGCGGCGGCGTCCCGCTCGCCGCACTGCTGGCGACCGAGCACGCCTCCTGTTTCGAACATGGCGACCAGGGCGGCACCTACAATGGCAACCCGTTGATGTGCGCGGCGGGCCTCGCGGTTCTCGAACAGGTCGGCAAGACAGAATTCCTGAAATCGGCTGCCGATGCCGGCCTGTTTCTGGAAAGCGAGTTGCAGCGGCTTTCCGCGCGGCATGGTCTTGGCGAAGTCCGCGGCCGCGGGCTGCTGCTGGCGCTCGATCTGAAACTGCCGATCGGCGTCTCGATCGTCGCCGAGGCCTTTGCGGCCGGTGTGCTGCTCAACTCGCCGCAGCCCGACGCGCTCCGTTTCATGCCGGCTCTCAACGTCACGCGGGAGGAGATCGCGGAGATGATCGAGTGCCTCGATGCGATCCTGGTGAAAGCAGGTGCGGCGCGGCGAGTGGCGTAGGTCGCTTAGTTGCGAGCGAAGCGAAGCAATCCATCTCACCGCGAACGGAAGCGTGGATTGCTTGGTCGCTTCGCTCCTCGCAATGACGATGAACGGAGTTACGGCCGCAAAATCGCCGCTCCCGTCGTCGCCCGGCTTTCGAGGTCGGTATGCGCCTTCGCCGCATCTTTCAGCGCATAGGCGTGATTGATCGGCACGTGAAGTTTGCCGTTGATCACGGCGGCAAATATCGTGTCGGCGCCCTCCAGCAGTTCCTTGCGCGTGGCGACGTAGTCGTTGAGTTTTGGCCGCGTGGCGAACAGCGAGCCGTGATTGTTGAGCTCGGTGAGCGGGAACGGCGGCACCGGGCCGGACGCGTTGCCGAAGCTGACGAAGAGACCGCGCGGCCTCAAGCAGGACAACGAGCCTGGGAACGTGGTCTTGCCGACGCCATCATAGACGACGTCGCATAGCTCGCCGCGGCTGATCTGCTTGACTCGCGCGACGAAATCCTCCTCGTTGTAGAGGATGACGTGATCGCAGCCATTGGCGAGCGCGAGATCGGCCTTTGCCTTGGAGCCGACGGTGCCGATGACGTGGGCGCCGAGTGCGTGCGCCCATTGGCAGGCGAGCAGGCCTATGCCGCCTGCAGCGGCGTGGATCAGCACGCGATGGCCGGGCTCGACCTTGAACGTCTTGTGCAGGAGATACCAGACCGTCAGACCTTTGAGCATCAGCACCGCGCCCTGCTCATAGGTGATGTGGTCGGGCAGCTTCACCAGCTTGTCCGCAGGGATGGTGCGCTCGCTGGCATAGCCGCCCAGCGTGTAGTAATAGGCGACGCGGTCGCCGGGATGAAAATTGGTGACGCCGGGCCCGACAGCTACCACTTCGCCTGCGGCTTCGTTGCCGGCGATGAATGGCAATCCTGGCGCCTTGTAGAGGCCGGTGCGGAAATACACGTCGATGAAATTCAGGCCGACCGCGTGCTGGCGGATGCGGACCTCTCCCGCTGCAGGCGCGGGCACGTCCACGTCTTCATAAACCAGGGCTTCCGGGCCCCCTACCTTGTGCACGCGCACGGCCTTGGTCATCTGCATTTCTCCCTTGGTATTCCCCGGCCGGCGAAGCGAAAGCCATCGAGGCCGCCTTGTCAACTCACCGACTGTGTCAGCCTGGCTTGCGGGCGTTTCTGCGGTTGCGCCTCGCGAGCACGTTGAACGCTTCGACCGCCGCCGCAAACGCGATGGCGAAATAGATGTAGCCGCGCGGAATATGGAATTTGAATCCATCCGCCACCAACGCCACCCCGATCAGCACCAAAAACGCCAGCGCCAGCATCTTGGTGGTCGGATGCTCCGCCACAAAGCGCGCCACCGGGCCCGAGGAGACGTACATGATGACGCAGGCGATGACGACCGCCGCGATCATGATTTCGAGATCCTGCGCCATGCCGATCGCGGTGATGATCGAATCCAGCGAAAACACCAGGTCGATGATGATGATCTGGATGATCACCCAGAAAAATGCGCCGGCGCCGGGCGCGCCGTCGCCCTCTCCCTCGCGGGCTTCGACCTCGCCGTGGATTTCGTGTGTCGCCTTGGCGATCAGGAACAGCCCGCCGCCGATCAGGATGATGTCGCGCCAGGAAAGCTCAATGCTCTCCACGGTCAGAACCGGCTGCGTCAACCCGATCAGCCAGACCAGCAGGCTAAGCAGCAGGATGCGGAATAGCAGCGCCAGCAGCAGCCCGATTTGCCTCGCGCGCCTGGCCTGCCGCGGCGGAATGCGCGACACGATGACCGACAGGAAGATGACGTTGTCGATGCCGAGCACGATTTCCAGTGCCGTTAACGTCAACAGCGCCGCCCACGCTTCCGCACTTGTGATTAGTTCGATCATGCTTTTGACGATTTGATCAGCCGGATCACGGCATCGCTGCCGACGATATAGGCGGCGATGCCGCAAAGGCTTACGATGATTGGCGCACCAACGTCGAAATCGTAAGCCACGGTGTAGATTGCCAGCACGGCCCAGGCGGCCATCAGCCACAATGTCAGCCAGCGCAGGCGCACCACGCGGACCGGATGCAGCACATGGATAGGCGCGAATGTCAGCACGATCAGAACGGCGACCGCAAGGCTCGACAGCGCCGGCGGCAGATGCAGCAGGAACAGATAAAAGGCGGCCGCGTTCCACAGCGCCGGAAATCCGCGAAATTGATTATCGGCGGCCTTCATGCGTCTGTCAGCGAAATAGAGCGCGCCGGATACCACGACCCCGATGCCCAATATCGGCGCCGCCAGCGGCAGCAACAGCCCGCTCGCCGTAATCGCGTAGGCGGGAACAAAAACATACGTCACGAAATCCACCACGAGATCGAGCACCTCGCCGGACCAGTTCGGCTGCAGGCGCACCACGTCCAGCCTGCGCGCGAGCGGTCCATCGATGGCGTCGATGATAAGCGCGACGCCAAGCCAGCCGAACATATTGGCCCAGTGCTCGCGCACCGCTTCCAGCATTGCGATCAGGGCGACGCCGGCGCCCATCGCCGTGAAGATGTGCACGGTG
>JBJMTR010000282.1:0-3525 GCA_045811565.1 Bradyrhizobium sp. | reverse complement strand
CTGGAAACAGGCGCGGCTGACCTGATCGCATTTGGAAAACCGTTCATCTCGAATCCCGATCTGGTCGAACGGCTAAAGAAGGGCGCGCCGCTCAACGAATGGGACAAGGCGACGTTCTACGGCGGCGGGGCGAAGGGATATACGGACTACCCGACGCTGGAAGCGGTGGAGGCGGCGGAGTAGGTTGACCAAACAAGAGGCGTCATGCCCGCGAAGGCGGGCATCCAGTAATCGCCGGCGTCCACGATTGACAATGCCCGGCGTACTGGATCGTCCGCTGGAGCTGTCATCGGGCCCGCATTCGCGCGCTCCGGTGGCGGACGATGACGGCGGAGTGAAACAAAAAGGCCGGGATCGCTCCCGGCCTTCCTTTTTTCTCTCGTCATGCCCGCCAACGCGGGCATCCAGTAAATACCAGCGGCGGTGATCGAGCCGAGACACCGCGGCGTGCGGCATCGTCCGATCAGCCGGAACGATGACGGCAGAGTTACTTCACCTCCGCCCGCTTCGGGGGCGGCGAGGCCGGCCACGACTTGATCAGCGTGTCGTAGTCGACGGTTTCGCCCTTTGGCTTCTCGTTGGCGAGCTTGCGCGCCGGCGCGATGGTGCCGTCCTTCTCGGCCTTGGCGAACCAGTATTCGGCCTTCTCTTTCTTGTTCATCTTCGGCCCGCAGGCGCCCTGCACGCCGGACTTCTCAAGACGTTCCATCACCGAATCCTGGGCTGCGGCCAGCGAGTCCATCGCCGCTTGTGGCGTCTTCGCACCGGACGATGCATCGCCGATGTTCTGCCACCACAATTGCGCCAGCTTCGGATAATCAGGCACGTTGTTGCCGGTCGGGGTCCACTGCACGCGCGCCGGCGAGCGGTAGAATTCGATCAGGCCGCCGAGCTTCGGCGCACGCTCGGTGAACGATTTGTCCCAGATGTCGGATTCGCGGATGAACGTGAGACCGACATGGCTCTTCTTCAACGACACCGTCTTTGAGTTGATGAATTGCAGATACAGCCAGGCCGCCTTGCGGCGGTCCGGAGGCGTCGACTTCAACAGCGTCGCGGAGCCGGCGTCCTGGTAGCCGAGCTTCATGCCTTCCTTCCAGTACGAGCCGTGCGGCGACGGCGCCATCCGCCACTTCGGCGTACCGTCAGCATTCACGACCGGAATGCCCGGCTTCACCATGTCGGCGGTGAAGGCGGTGTACCAGAAGATCTGCTGCGCGATGTTGCCTTGTGCCGGCACCGGTCCCGCCTCGGAGAAGGTCATGCCTTGCGCCTGCGGCGGGGCATACTTCTTCATCCAGTCGAGATATTTGGCGATCGAATAGACCGCCGCCGGGCCGTTGGTGTCGCCGCCGCGCTCGACGCTGGAGCCGACCGGACGGCAGCCTTCCATGCGGATGCCCCATTCGTCGACCGGCAGACCGTTTGGAATGCCCTTGTCGCCGTTACCAGCCATCGAGAGCCAGGCGTCGGTAAACCGCCATCCAAGCGATGGGTCTTTCTTGCCGTAGTCCATGTGACCGTAGACCTTGGCGCCGTTGATCTCCTTGACGTCGTTGGTGAAGAACTCGGCGATGTCCTCGTACGCCGACCAGTTCACGGGAACGCCGAGATCGTAGCCATATTTGGCCTTGAACCTGGCCTTGTAGTCGGGATTGGAGAACCAGTCGTAGCGGAACCAGTAGAGGTTCGCGAACTGCTGGTCAGGCAGCTGATAAAGCTTGCCGTCGGGGCCCGTGGTGAAGGATTTTCCGATGAAGTCGTTGACGTCGAGCATGGGGTCGGTGACCTCCTTGCCCTCGCCGGCCATGTAGTCGGAGAGGATAACAGTCTGGCCGTAGCGGAAGTGCGTGCCGATCAGGTCGGAGTCGTTGATCCAGCCGTCATAGACATTCTTGCCGGACTGCATCTGGGTCTGCAGCTTTTCGACCACGTCACCTTCCTGGATGGTGTCGTGCTTGACCTTGATGCCGGTGATCTCGGTGAAGGCCTTGGCCAGCGTCTTGGCTTCATACTCGTGCGTCGTGATGGTCTCCGACACAACGTTGATTTCCATGCCCTTGAATGGCTGAGCAGCCTTTTCGAACCACTGCAGCTCCTTCAGCTGATCCGCCTTTGACAAGGTCGAGGGCTGGAATTCGCTGTCGATCCATCTCTGGTTGACCGCGTCGTCCGCACGTGCCGGCGCTGCCATGGTGACGGATGCCGCGATCAGCGCAGCCGTGCTGGTCATGGTCAAAAGCCTACTCTTGATCAAGGGATCGGTCGTACCTCTCAAGCGTCGCATGTTGATTCCTCCGGTTGCAGCGACAAACTAAGCCCAGGCCCGGGTTGATCCCGGATCTGCTCTTTTTCGCTTCTCTAGACGGTGCGGAACACCGCAACGGCCGTAACAAGCGAAATCACGGTGGCGAACCACAAGCTCGATACCTCAACGCCCTCTCCGATCGGCAGCGTCGCAATCGGGTCGGTGCCGACGAGACCAATCCACACCAGATGGATGACGGCGGCCAGCACCAATGAGATGAACAGGCGATCGCCGCGCGTCGTCGGGATGCGCAGGACGCCGACGCGCTCGGCCTCGGGATAGGCGATCGCGAGCCAAGTCATCATGCCGAGCGTTGCAGCGAGCAGCGCGAAGAAGATTGCGGTCGGCAACGTCCAGGCCATCCATGCGATCTGCTCCATGGGGCGCCCTCCTACACCCGGCCGAGCGCAAAGCCGCGCGCGATGTAGTTGCGGACGAACCAGATCACCAGGGCGCCGGGGATGATGGTCAGGACGCCGGCCGCGGCCAGCAGGCCCCAATCCATGCCGGCCGCCGAGACCGTTCGGGTCATCACCGCCGAGATCGGCTTGGCCTCCACTGAAGTGAGGGTGCGCGCCAGCAACAATTCGACCCAGGAGAACATGAAGCAGAAGAACGCAGCGACGCCGATCCCACTCGCGATCAGCGGCACCAGGATCTTGATGAAGAAGCGCGGGAACGAATAGCCGTCGAGGAACGCCGTCTCGTCGATCTCGCGCGGCACGCTCGACACAAAGCCCTCCAGGATCCAGACCGCCAGCGGCACATTGAAGATGCAGTGCGCGAGCGCTACCGCCCACGGCGTATCGAACAGGTTGATCGCCGAATACAGATTAAAGAACGGCAGCGCGTAGACCGCGGCCGGCGCCATGCGGTTCGACAGCAGCCAGAAGAACAAATGCTTGTCGCCGAGGAAGCGGTAGCGCGAGAAGCCATAGGCCGCCGGCAACGCCACGCAGATCGAGATCACGGTGTTGATCAGCACGTATTTCAGCGAATTGATGTAGCCGGAATACCAGCTCTCGTCGGTGAAGATCCGCATGTAGTTGGCAATGGTCGGCTGATGCGGCCACAGCGTCATCGTGGTGACGATTTCGTAATTGGTCTTGAAGCTCATGTTGACGAGCCAATAGATCGGCAACAGCAGGAAGACCAGGAATGCCGAGATAATGACACGGCGGCCAGGGATCGAATGCATCACGCAATCCCCTCTTTTT
>JBJMTR010000281.1:0-3090 GCA_045811565.1 Bradyrhizobium sp. | reverse complement strand
GGCGTGGACGGATCGCGGCGCGCGCCGCGTTCGCCCATCACGTAAACGCGCAGCGCCGCATGCGGCAATTGCGCGCCGATATCGACGTCGAAATTGCGCTTAGACAGCCATTTCATGTAATCCGGGAAACTTTCCCACGCCCAGGGAATGCCGGCGCTCAACACCGGCTCTGGAATATCCTCGACGCCTTCCATCAGCTGGATCAGCCGCTGATGATCGCTCGGCCGGCAGGGCGCAAACCCGACGCCGCAATTGCCCATGATCGCGGTGGTGACGCCGTTCTGCGACGAAGGCGTGATGTCCTGGCTCCAGGTCACCTGACCGTCATAATGGGTGTGAACGTCGACAAAGCCCGGCGCCACCAGCTTGCCCCTGGCGTCGATCTCTTCCTTGGCCTTGCCCAAGACCCTGCCCACTTCGGTGATGCGGCCGCCTGATATCGCCACATCCGCTTCGAACAGTTCGCCGCCGTTGCCGTCGGCAACGGTGCCGCCGCGGATCACGAGGTCAGGGGGAGAGGTCATGGCGTTGATCCCGGTTCTGTTGTTGTTTGCCGCATGATGGGTCCTCCCCTGATGCTGTCAACCGCGCGGGGTGGGACTCAGGAATGCATCAACCCCGCGGCGGGCGCATCGGAAGCAGCCGGCGGCGTGCGCTCGGTGACTAGCGCCAGCACGACCGTGAGGACCATGAACACGGCCGACGCGCCGAACACCCAATGCGGCATGCTCTGATCCATGATCCAGCCGAACAACAGCGGACTGACGATGCCGCCGACGTTGAATCCGGTGGACACGATGCCGAAAGCGCGGCCGGCCGCACCTGCAGGCGCCGCGTTGCGGACCAGCATGTCGCGCGAGGGCGCGATCACGCCGCCTAGGAATCCTGCCACCCCCATCGCCGCGGTCAATGCTATCGACGGCAGGTTGACCAATGCGATGACGAGCACGATTGCCGCATTGATCGCAAAGCAGGCCGCCGCGACCTGCCCGTGGCGGCGGGTCCGGTCGGCAAGGTAGCCGCCGGCCAGCACGCCGGCGGCGCTGGCGCCGAGGAACGCTGTCAGCGCCATGTTGGCTGCCGAGAATGATGCGCCATAGCCGCTCATCAGCGCCACCACGCCGAAATTGCCAATGCCGGCACTGGAGAGGCTGAGCAGCATGAAGAAGATGGTCAGCATGATGATCGTCGGCGTGATGACGCTAACCTGCGGCGTCGGCACGCCCTTGGTCTTGCTCTTCCGGGCGCCTGCATCGGGAATGTGGACGATGATGAGCAATACTGAGACCAGCGGACCGACGGCGCCGGCCACGATCAGTGCGCCAAGGCCGCCGATCGACGCGACCAGGGCTGCGATGATCGCCGGCGCCACCGCGCCGCCGAGGAAGCCGGCAAAGGTGTGGATCGAAAACGCGCGGCCCATCCGCGCTTCATCCATATGCGCCGACAGAATCGCATAATCGGCGGGATGATAGACGCTGTTGGCCAGGCCCAGCAGCGCGGCGCTGACGATCAGCGCGGAATAGCTTAGGTGCATGCCGAGCCCGATCAGCGCAAGACCGCCGACGCTCAGACCGATCAGGAGAATTTTGCGGGCCCCTAGGTGATCGGCGAGATAGCCGATCGGCGCCTGCGTCAGGCCGGAGACCACCGCGAACACGGTCAGCGCAAAGCCGAGCTCGACGTAACCGACGCCGAGCTGCTCTTTCAGGAACGGAAACAGCATCGGCAGCGCGAACAGATGGAAATGGCTGACCCAGTGCGCGACCGAAATCCCGGCTAGCGTGCGCAACGAGGCGTCGGTCTTGATTTGTTGCGATGCGGTCAGAATGTCGACCATGTCTATCAAATACCCGTCAAACCGATACGCCGCGGCGAGGCTCGAAAATATCGGCTGGCGGTTATTTGTCCATGAATGCCGCCGCATGGCTGCCGGCAAACGGCTGCGGAACGTGAAGTGCGGCATTAAATCGGGAGACAAGCGTGGGCATTGCAGCAATGATCAGATATGATCGATCCCGTAAAACAGCTCCGAGTGCTAATTCCTGAGGGTTCCAGCACCTCGGCGCGCGAGGCGATCACGATTTTGGCTCTCTCGGGCCATCACGTCGAGGTCTGCGATCCCTCGCTTTGGTGCCTTGCGAGATATTCTCGCTTCGTCCGCAAATTTCACCGCTGCCCGGGATTGCGGCGCGATCCGGCGGGTTTTTTCGGCTTTGTCGAGAAGCTGCTGGCGACCGAGCATTTCGATGTGCTGTTGCCGACACATGAGCAGGGGTTCTTGTTCGCGCGTGTAGCTGAGCGGCTGAAGGAGCGCGTTGGCGTGGCCCTGCCGGGCTTCGATGGCTATCGCACGTTGCACAGCAAGGCCGGCTTCAGCCGGCTGCTCGATCGGCTGGGTCTGCCGCAGCCGCCGACGCAGATCGTGAAATCCGCGCAGCAACTGCGCGAGGCCGTCCGATTCCCTTCCGTGGTCAAGACGTCGGTGGGGACTGCGAGCCGCGGCATCTGGTTCGTACGTAATGAGACCGATCTTGCACTTGCTCTCTATGGTCTAGGCCCCGGGGATGCATTCGCCGATGAGGTGCTGGTGCAGGATCTCATCGCGGGCACGACCGAGAAGGTGCAATCGGTATTTTGCCGCGGCCGTATGATCGGCTTTCATGCCTATCGGCAAATGGCCGCCGGCGTCGGCGGCGGTGAGGCGGTCAAGCAAAGCGTGGGGCGGCCGCAGGTCCGCTTCTATCTGGAACGAATTGGCCAAGAGCTTGCGTGGCACGGCGCTCTGTCGGTTGACACTATCATGCCCATCGACAGCGCCGTGCCGCTGCTGATTGATTGCAATCCGCGGCTCGTCGAACCGATGAACGCTTACTGCGCCGGGACAGACCTTGTCGGGATATTGCTGCGCATCTCCATGGGCGAGACCCCTGATGCTCTGCCGGAGAGCCGCGAGGGCGTGCTGACGCATCTTGCGATGCAGGCGTTGCTGGGGTGCGCATCACGCGGCGGCGGGCGCCGCGACATCATCAGCGAGTGCTGGCAGCTATTCACAGCGAGCGGATCCTACGCCGGCAGCACCGAGGAACT
>JBJMTR010000280.1:0-14085 GCA_045811565.1 Bradyrhizobium sp. | reverse complement strand
TCTTCTTCACGGTCCTGATCTACGGGCTCTACAAGAACGGCTTCAAGTTCTTCAAGATTTTCGTCCCCTCCGGCGTTCCGATCTACATCCTGCCGCTGGTCATGTTCATCGAAATCTTATCGTTCTTCTTGCGGCCGGTCTCGCATAGCGTGCGTCTGTTCGCCAACATGCTGGCCGGCCACATCTCGCTGAAGGTGTTCGCGGGCTTCGTCGCGATGCTCGGCACCTCGCTCGGCGCCGTCGGCTGGGCCGGCGGTGTGATGCCGCTGGCGCTCACGGTTGCGCTGACCGCGCTTGAGCTTCTGGTCGCATTCCTGCAGGCCTATGTGTTTGCGATCCTGACCTGCATCTATCTCAACGACGCCATTCATCCGGGACACTAAGCGGTCCGGGGAATTTCCACCCACACTTGTCATTCTCTCCAAGGAGCTAAATAATGGAACCGGCAGCAGCTAAACTTATCGGCGCGGGCATCGCGGCAATCGGCATGGGCGGTGCGGGCGTCGGCGTGGGCATCATCTTCGGCAACTACCTTGCCGCGGCGGTGCGCAATCCGTCGGCAGCCCAGGGCCAGTTCGGCAACCTGATCTTCGGCTTCGCCGTGACCGAAGCGCTCGGCATCTTCTCGCTGCTGATCGCGCTGCTCTTGCTGTTCGTTCCGCTCTGAGCTGCACCCTACCGCGCCGTCTATGGACGGCGCACATGACAGCAACAGGAGACCTCCATGGCTGAGAGTCATGGCACTGCGAAAGGCCAGAAGGCTGGCGCCCACACCGAAGCCGATGGCGGCCACGGCGGCGGATTTCCGCCGTTCGATTCGTCCAACTTCGCTTCGCAGCTGGTGTCGTTGGCCATCGCCTTCGTCGCGCTCTACATCATCGTGTCGCGTTTCGCGCTGCCGCGGGTCGGCAGCGTGATCGACGCACGTCAGAATGCGATCGAAGGCGATCTTGCGGAAGCGCAGAAGCTGAAGGACGAGTCCGACGCTGCGCTGAAGGCCTATGAACGCGAGCTGGCGGCCGCGCGCTCCCGGGCGCAGGCGATCAGCAACGAGACCCGCGAGAAGCTGAACGCGGCCTCCGAAGCCGAACGCAAGTCGCTGGAAGACAGGCTCGCGGTCAAGCTCGCCGACGCCGAACAAAGCATCGCTAAGACGCGTGAGGCGGCGATGAGCAATGTCCGCGGCATCGCGGCGGAGACGGCGGGGGCGATCGTGCAGCGGCTGATCGGCGTGCTGCCGGATGCCAAGGCCGTGAACAGCGCCGTGGACGGGTCGTTGAAGGGATAGTCAGATGTTCACCGAACCGGAAACCTGGGTCGCGATTGCCTTCGTCATCTTGATGATCGTGTTCGCCTATTTCGGCATCCATCGCACTTTGCTGAAGGCGCTGGATCATCGCGGCGAACGCATCAAGGCCGAACTCGACGACGCACGCCGTCTGAAGGAAGAAGCCGCCAACCTGCTCGCGGAATACAAAGCAAAGCGCGCCAGCGCCGAGCGCGAAGCCGAAGAGATCATCTCTAGCGCCCAGGCCGAAGCCGAGCGTATCGCGGCCGAGGCCAAGACCAGGATGGAAGATTTCGTCGCGCGGCGGACCAAGACCGCCGAGAGCAAGATCGCCCTCGCGGAAGCCCAGGCCTTGGCCGATGTGCGTGCCGCGGCGGCCAATGCCGCAGTGGCAGCGGCGTCGAACATCCTGTCGCAGTCAGTCAAAGGTTCGGTCGCCGATGACCTTCTCGCCAAAGGCATCGCCGAAGTCCGCGCCAAGCTGAACTGACCGATTTTCACGGAAGGAAAAATCCGGCGCGAGACGATCGCGTCGGCTTTTTTGTTGGGTTTGAATCGTGCACTGGGCAAGTGAGGCAGGCACCGCGCAAGTGCGCCTTTGCCCAGCCTGCCGCTGCCTACTTCTTTTTCGTCACCCTCGGTTTCGGCTCAGGCTTCAACGCCTGCGGATCGAAGCCGATATAGAAGATGTAGTTGTCGGCAACTGCCGCTGATGGCGCCGGATACACCAGGTCGTCGGCCACGAGCGTAAAGGGCTCACTGCCCGCTTCCGCCAAGTTGACCGTCGTCTGATAAGCCTTGGTGGCGATCGTCTTTTCGGTGACGCCGCCCTGCACCACGGCGACGCGCAGCGGCACCTGAACCGATGACGGGGCCCCGGCAGGGCCGGCAATGACGCGTCCCTGGATGCCGATCCGCGCAGTGATTTCACCGCCATTGATCGAGCATTCGCGCGCGGTGCGGGTGATCGTCGCCTGGAAACGCAAATCGTTGCCGATCGGCTGCTTGCCCGCCGCCGCCACGGCATAGGTGGAGGCGCCGGCGCGAATCGACACCGGCGGACAGGTCAGGTCGGTCTCGTCCTGGGTTTGGGAAGATGGTGGCGGCGCGTTTGCGGCCGGCTCATCGGATTTGCCGCCAAACAGGCTCTTGAAGCGATCGCCCAGCGACTGCGCCGACGCAGGTGCGGCCAGTATGGCGCAGCCGAGCCCGATTGAAATCGCGGCCGCGATTGCGACCCTGATGGCACGATTTTCACCCATACGATGTCCTCGCGATGTCCCTGACATCTTGTTTCCCGGGCGGCGTTATAGCAGCGCAATGGCGGCGAACCCAAGGCGCACTTCAAGTCTCACATGGGGGAATCTAGCCGCGGAAGTCCTCGTGAAGCAGGCCAAACAGCAAATGGTCCTGCCAGACGCCGTTGATGCAGAGATAGCGACGCGCCAGGCCCTCCCGGGTAAAGCCGCATTTCTCGAGCACCCGGATCGACGCCGTATTGGAGGGGATGCAGGCCGCCTCAATGCGGTGGAGGTTGACTTCGCCAAACAACGACGGCAGCAGCACGCGTAGCGCCGCCGTCATGTAGCCGCGATGCGCATGGGGCTCGCCGACCCAGTAGCCGATGGTGCCGGCCTGCACGATACCGCGGCGGACATTGGCGAGCGTGATGCCGCCGATGATCACGCCGTCTGATTCGCGAAAGATGATGAACGGATAGGAGCGATCGGCGGCGACGTCTTCGGCATAGCGGCGCAGGCGCCGTCGGAAACCGGCTCGGGTCAGGTCGTCGGAGGGCCAGATCGGCTCCCACGGCGTCAGATAGGCGCGGCTGGATTCGCGCAATTGCGCCCATTGAGGGAAATCGGACATCTGCGGGGCGCGCAGCAACAGGCCATGGCCGCGCGGCATCAGCGCAGCCGGTCCGCTGGATGGCAAACGAAACAGGGCCATTGCCCAAACTCCCTGCCCGCTCCGGGTGTGACACCCTTAACCCTACCGGAGCATGATCCTACGAAAAGCCGGTAGCCACTTTACGCTAACGCGGTGCTCCGGGTTCGGATCACGCTCTAATGCAGGAGCGTCTTCGCCTTCGAGCGGGTCAATCCTTCCGCAAAAGACACTGCCGTGTCCAGACCCCTGCCGCTGCCGAGCGCCACCACCGCCGGCCGGCTGCGTGACAGCAGGCCCTGCGCGGCATCGCGGGTGGATTCGACGCTGACCGAATCGATCCGGGTGACCAGTTCTTCCACCGTTAACGGCTTGCCATAGGCCAGCACATGGCGTGCCAACTGCTCGGCGCGGGAACTGCAGCTCTCCAGCGCCATCAACAGTCCCGTCTTCATCTGTGCCTTGGCACGGGCAATTTCGGCCTCGGTCAGGGTCTCGACGGCGTCATTGATGACGTCGACGATCACTTCCATCATCTCGGGCGCGTCTGCGGGATCGGTCCCGGTGTAGAGACCGAAAAAGCCGGTGTCGGTATAAGGTGCGTGGAAGGTGTAGATCGAGTAGCACAACCCGCGCTTTTCCCGCACTTCCTGGAACAGCCGCGACGACATCCCGCCGCCCAGCGTGTTGGTGAAAACCTGCAAGGAAAATAGCGACAAGTCGGTCTGCGGCACGCCCTCGAGCGCCAGCGTCAGGTGCGCCTGTTCGAGATCGCGATGGACCACGCGGGAACCGCCCTTGCCGAACGTCGCTGCTTGGGGCTTTGGCGCCGGTGCGGCGTCGAAGCTTGCGAACTTTTGCGCAGCTTCCTCGACGACGCGCTCGTGATCGACCGCGCCCGCGGCGGCGACCACCATGTCCGGTCCGCGATAATGCGTCGCAAGATAGCCGCGCAGCATGTCACGATCGAATTGCTTCAACGTCTTGGCCGTGCCGAGCAGCGAACGGCCCATCGGCTGATCCGGATAACAGAGCTCGTTGAGGTGCTCGAACACGACGTCGTCGGGCGTATCCTGCGCCGCGCCGATCTCCTGGACGATCACGCTCTTCTCGCGCTCCAGTTCGTCCGGCACGAAGGACGGATTGGCGAGAATGTCCGACAAAACGTCGAGCGCCAGCGGCACGTCGGCTTTCATCACCCGCGCGTAATAGGCCGTTGTTTCGGTCGAGGTGCCGGCGTTGAGATCGCCGCCGACCGCCTCGATCTCCTCGACGATCTCGCGCGAGGAGCGCCGCGTGGTGCCTTTGAACGCCATGTGTTCGAGCAGATGCGAGATGCCGTGCTCGTTCGGCTTTTCGTCGCGGCCGCCGACGCCGGCCCAGACACCGAGCGCGGCGGTTTCGAGATGCGGCATGCTGTCTGTGACCACGGTAAGGCCGGACGGCAGCTTGGTGACATCGACGCTCATCCGGCAACTCCCTGCTTGGCGGCGCGGCTGACCGACAACACGAATCGTTCGACTTCCGCAGAATCGTTCTTCATCACCCTGACGTGTTCGGATTTGGTCATCAGGCCTTCGAGCCACGCCGGCAATTGCGGCCGCACGCCGCAGGCGGCCTCGACCGCATCGGGGAATTTCGCCGCATGCGCGGTCGACAGCACGATGTTGGGGATCCGGGAATCCGAAGTATCGCGATCGGCCACCGCGAGCGCCACGGCGGTATGGGGATCGACGAGGTCGCCGGCCTCGCGCCAGGCGGCACGGATCGCGGCCGCCGTTTCGGTCTCATCCGCGCGCCCGGCATCGAACTCCTCCCGGATTGCCGCCAGTGTGGCGTCAGGCAGCACGAAACGGCCGGATTGCCTCAGCGACGCCATCAGCCGGCGGACGCTGTCCGCATCGCGCCGGGTCGCCTCGAACAACAACCGCTCGAAATTCGAGGAGACCTGGATATCCATCGACGGCGAGGCGGTGGCATGTACCTCGCGCACTTCATAGATGCCGGTCTTGAGCGTGCGCGGCAGGATGTCGTTGACGTTGGCGGCGATCCGCAGCCAGCGGATCGGCAGCCCCATCCGCTTGGCGACGTAGCCCGCAAAAATGTCGCCGAAATTTCCCGTCGGTACCGTGAAGTCCACCTCCCGCTCCGGCGCGCCAAGCGCCACCGCCGAGGTGAAATAATAGACCACCTGCGCCACGATCCGGGCCCAGTTGATGGAATTGACGCCCGACAGCGAGACCGCATCGCGAAAGTGGTGATGGTTGAAGAGCCCCTTCACGATCGCCTGGCAATCGTCAAAGGTGCCCTCGATGGCCAGCGCATGGACATTGGCCGCGCCCGATGTCGTCATCATCCGCCGCTGCACGTCGGAGATGCGCCCCTGCGGGAACAGCACGACCAGATCGACGTTCTCAAGGCCCGCAAAAGCATCGACGGCGGCGCCGCCGGTATCGCCCGAAGTTGCGACCACGATCGTGGTGCGCTGCGACCGCTTCGCCAGCACATGATCCATCAGCCGCGAGATAAGCTGCATCGCGACGTCCTTGAACGCAAGCGTCGGGCCGTGAAACAGCTCCAGCAGGAACTGATTCGGCCCGATCTGGCCGAGCGGAACCACCGCAGGATGCCGGAAGCTCGCGTAGGCCTCGTTCGCCATGCGCCCGAGATCGGCGTCCGAAATTTCCCCGCCGGCGAATGGCCGGATCACGTCGACCGCGACCTCCCAGTAGGGTCGGCCGAAGAAGCCGGAGATGGTGTCGCGCGACAGTTGCGGCCAGGTTTCAGGCACGTAAAGACCGCCGTCGCGGGCGAGCCCGGTCAGCATCACATCGCAGAAGCCCAGCGTGGGGGCTTCCCCCCGGGTCGAGATATACCGCGTCAAACCACCCTCCAAAGGCTAAAGCGTCGATCTTAAGCCTTTGATTTATTGGTACTTATCGAGTTCGCATCCGGCGATCTCGCGGGCACCATAATGGGTTTTCGCGCCTAGGGGAAACCAAGTTATTGCGCAGACGGGGTCGCAGCGCGACGGGTCAGCTCGGCAAACTTCGGCGCAGGGCATTCCCAAAAAAGGGGCTGCAGCTCTCTCTTGGAAGCTCTTGATGGGTTCATGGCGGCAACGGGTTCAGCAGACGACTGGACACAGGAGCCGCCAAACGCGTCGAGCTTCTTAAGATTTGAGAGCGTCGACGACGAACAATTCGATATCCTTGTCGCCTGCCTTGCATCGCCCGCAGATAAAAGCGCTCGAGCGTTATCCGCCGCCCGTCGTTTTCATCGACGCTGCTATCGACCAAGGGATAGCGATGCGCGCGACATGCGAACAGCCATGCGCCGGCGCCTCGGCGCGGAACAAATCGAAGATCGGGAAATTGTGTCAGGCACCGCCATCCGGCGGTCGAGAGAGAAAACGCATGAAACGCATTTTGCTGATGGGTTTGGCGCTGTTTGTATCGATATTTGCAATGACGATGTCCGCGTCAGCCAGGCTGGGAATAGCGCCCATGACGGCGCAGAACGATTCGTTCATTCAGGTGAAGGGCGGACACGGGCGCGGCCGTGGACACATGCATCGTGGCGGCCGCGGTCACCATTACGGATGGTATCGAGGGCGCGGGCATCACTATGGCTGGCGCCGCCATCATCGCTATTTCTACTAGAGCATGATCCGGAAAAAGTGGGTACCGGTTTTTCGAAAAGATCATGCTCAAACAAAAGGATAGAGCGGGATGACGATTCTAAGAAACGTCATCACGCTCTAGGAATGATCCCGGAGCCCCCATTAGCGCAAAGTGGGTACCGGTTTTCCGAACAGATCATGCTCTGCTCCAGCCTCTTCATTGCCGGCACCGCTTTTCGCCGATGCATTGCCCAGACGAAAGCGGCATCCGGTGATGTAAGCGGTCGCGCCCGTTGCGGGCGCGGCCGTTCGTTTTTGCGGAAGCTGGACCGCTGGCGACCGATCAGCCCAATCCCATTTCGACGGCGATCCGGATCAGGTCGGAATGGTTCTTGGCCCCGAGCTTCTGCTTCAGGAGGGATGTGGTGTTGGCCACCGTCTTGTAGGAAATATCCAGCACCTGGGCGACCTCGACGATCTTGTCTCCGCGGCCGAGCAGCCGCAAGATCTCGAGCTCGCGAGCCGACATCAGCGACGCCGGATTTGCCTTGATCGCGGCAGCCGAAAAGGTCACCGCCTCCGCCAGTTGCGGCGAAATGAAGTTATCTCCCGCGGCGACTTTGCGTACGGCCTTGACCAGCACCCTCGGATCGTCCGTCTTGGCGACGAAACCCTGCGCGCCCATCTCGACGGCACGAACCACGAAGGCCGGATCGTCGTTCATGCTGAACATGATGATCTTCGCGTCCGGATCGTCTTTCCGGATCCGCCGCATCAGCTCAAAACCCGATACGTCGGGGAGATTGATGTCGATTACGGTGACGTCGGGCTTTTTGCTGATGAACGCGCGGTGGCCGGATTTTGCATCGGCGGCTTCGTCGATTCTTATCGAATTGTCCGACGCGAACAACGACCTGCAGCCCGACAGAACCACCGGGTGGTCGTCCACGATCAATACCCTGGTTGCCGGTTTTGCCGTATCCTGCATCATGTTTCTTTTTTAGAAGATAGGTCTGTGGCGACAATTGATAGGTCTCTGGCGACAATTGAAAAGAAAAAAGCCGAACGGCGGGTTAGAATAGCCCAAATGTGGAAAACTTTTTCGCTTAGGACGCGCCTGTTCCTGCCGCTTGGGCTGATGTTCGTGGCCGCGCTGCTCGTGGGAGCTGTGGCCCTACAGGTCTTCGCGCCAATTCAGTTGATGGACGAAAATGAGCCGGCGGAGCGGTCGGCCAGAGTGGTTGCGGACGCGCTCAATACCGCGCTACGCACCTCCGCAAATCCGCAGGAAACGCTGGATGCCTTTGTGAAAACGCTCGGAACGTCCGAAGCCATCCAGTTTCGGCCCGCCGGCAGCAAGCCCTCTGTTCAATCACCGGCCGAAATACAAACCCCGCTTGGACGGGTGCCCCGCTGGTTCATCGAAGTCATCGGCGTTCCCGAGATCGGCGCGTCATTCCCCGTGACGATCGGGGGGAAGCGGGTCGGAGACATCGTATTTTCGCCCGACATGTCGGCCGATGTTTTCGAAAAATGGATCGGTTTTCTTGCCATCGCATGCTCCGGCGTCGCGTTGATGGTGTTGACCGGCGTCGTCGCTTATTTCACGGCGGGCTCCGCCCTCCGGCCGCTGCGTCATCTGGGCGAGGGACTGACGCGGATGCGCAAGGGAGATTACGATCGCCTCATTCCGGCGTCCGGCCCCCCGGAGATCAGGCAAAGCTGCGAGGAAGCCAACGAGCTCGCCCGCACCTTGAGCCGGCTGAGCCAGGACAATCGGAGCCTGCTGCGCAAGATCGTCTCCTTGCAGGACGACGAGCGCCGCGACGTGGCGCGGGAGCTTCACGACGAGCTCGGGCCGTTGTTGTTTGGAATTCGCGCCAACACCATTGCGCTTCTCGAGGCCATACCGGGCGAGAGTGAAGCCGTTGGCTCATCAGCCAGAGGCATCCTCGAATCGGTCGAGGCACTGCAGCAGGCCAACCGCCGCGTGCTGGACCAGCTGCGGCCGCTGCACATCCAGGAGCTGGGTCTTGAGAAAAGCATCCAGACGCTGCTGAAAAACGTGCGCTCGCAGGCACCTGACGTCAAGCTGACAACCCGGATCGATCCGCGGCTGAACACGATCGACGGCCTGCTCTCCCAGACGGTTTATCGGGTCATCCAGGAGGGTGTGACCAACATTCTTCGCCACGCCAAGGCCCGCTCGATGAATGTCGAGGCTGCGCTCGGGGATCGACAATTGATCGTCGAGATTTCCGACGACGGCGTCGGCTTTACCTCCGGCAGCATCTTCGGCCGAGGCCTGACCGGGATGCAGGAACGCGTTCGTGCGCTCAGCGGAACGCTCGAGCTGCTGCGCGAAGGCGGCCGAACCTGCGTTCGCTGTCGCCTGCCGGCCGGCGATGCCGCGCTCGGCGCACCGGCCGCGCAACGAGCCTGAACGGAAAACCGGTCATTCCCTTCTTGCAGGTCACACGATCGAAATCCGGAGCGGAGATCGCTTCGTCGTTCGGATTGATTCCAGACAGTAGAATCAACCCTGTTCAGCCGTTTGCGCAATATGCGTGCAGCGCGATCGCCAGATCTTACCGTCGGCGGTGAACCTGAAATCAGATGAAGGGTCCGGCGCCCCTGGCGCGCTGCAACTTATGCATGGCGCTGGGCCCTGATCCACACTCCGAACACCATCACAACCGCCCCGGCCAATGCGAACCAGGTGATGGCATACTGCAGGTGGTCGTTCTTGAGATGGACCTGAAGCGGACCGGGTTTCGGGATGCCGTTCTCGGGCAGCGGGGCTTCCAGGTCGATATAGAACGGCGCGATCTGCTGGCCGCCATCGCTCCAGCCAAGCGCACCCGCCATCGCGAGATGATCGCGGGTGAACCACAGCCGTCTGGCGGAATTTTCCGACGGCGTCAGCGGGCCGCCCCTTTCGGGGAAACGGATATAGCCGGTCAGCTGGACAGGCTCATTGGCGAGCAGTGGACTGATGGCACGGTCCTGTTGCGCGCGATCCTGCATCGTGTTTTGCACGAAGCCGGCGTTGATCACGACGATCTCGCCGCCCGCCAACCGCGCCGGCAGAAAGGCCCAGGTGCCTGGACCGGAGACGTCCTCGCGGACGGCGGAGCCGGAACTGTAGACCATCGCGTCGGGAAGCCGCGCGTAAGTCGCGGCAAAACGGACGCGGCGGAATTCGTCATTGGCCTGCGTAAGTGCGGCCCAGCGCGAAGGCTGCGGCAACGGTTCGGGCGCGGACGCCAGGCGCTCGTTCAAGGCGGCCATCAGCGCGTGCTTCTCGACCCGGCGCTGCAATTGCCAGATTCCGAGGCCGGCAAATACCGCCACCATCACAAGCGTGAAAATGCCGAAGCCGGCGATGTGACGCCGCCGCGAAAGCGCCTCAGTCATTTCGGTTCGCGATCGATCAGCCGGCCTTCCGCTGCCTTGTGATGGAACTGCAGCGCGATCAGAAGCGACTTCATCGAGCGCAGCGGCAAGAGCGTGGTGGCGGCGATCAGCGGCAGCCACAGCACCGCATGCAGCCAGAACGGCGGCTGGTATTTGACTTCCACGATGAGGGCGCAGGCGACGACTATTGCACCGGCGATCATGATGATGAAAACCGCGGGCCCATCCCCGGAATCGATGAAGGTGTAGTCGAGCCCGCAGGATTCACAGCGCGGCCGCAGGTTAAGAAAGCCCGCATAGAGCTTGCCTTTGCCGCAGCGTGGACATCGGCAGGCCAGCCCGCGCATCGCGCTCTCGGCTACCGTGGGCAGTGTCTCGGCTTGCATATGTTCAGCCTTCGCTTCGCCAAAATAGAAAAGGGCGGCCCCGCGGCCGCCCCTTGTAGCACGTTAGACCCTGATCAATGCGCGCCGTGCGCCATGGTTTCCGCCCCGTGCCCCCAGACGTAGATGCAGATGAACAGGAACAGCCACACCACGTCGACGAAATGCCAGTACCAGGCGGCAAATTCGAAACCGAGATGCCGGGTCGGCGTGAAATGCCCGGCATAGGCGCGCAACAGGCAGACCAGCAGGAAAATGGTGCCGACCAGCACGTGGAAACCGTGGAAGCCGGTCGCCATGAAGAAGGTCGCGCCATAGACGTTACCGGCGAAGGAGAACGCGGCATGGGCATATTCATACGCCTGCACGCAGGTGAACGTGGCGCCAAGCAGCACCGTGAGGATCAGGCCATATTTGAGGCCCTTACGATCGTTCTCCAGCAGCGCATGGTGCGCCCACGTGACCGTGGTGCCCGACGTCAGCAGCAACAACGTGTTGAGCAGCGGCAGATGCCAGGGATCGAAGGTCTCGATACCCTTCGGCGGCCACACGCCGCCAAACAGTGCTTCGCGCGTGGCGTGAACCGGATCGGCAGGGAACAGTGCCGCGTTGAAGTAGGCCCAGAACCAGGCGACGAAGAACATCACCTCGGAGGCGATGAACAGGATCATGCCGTAGCGGTGACTGATCTGGACCACGCGGGTGTGATCGCCCTTGTACTGGGCCTCGCGGATCACGTCGCCCCACCAACTCGCCATGGTGTAGAGCACGCCGATGGTGCCGACGCCAAACACGATCGGGGCGGCCGCGAACATATGGTGCATCCAGGCAATGGCGCCGACGGCCATGATGAAGGCCGAGATCGAACCGACGACCGGCCACGGGCTCGGATCGACCAGGTGGTAATCGTGATGCTTTGCGTGCGCCGTAGCCATTGCGGTCTCTCCGTTAGCGGTGCCGTTCCCTTCGGCACATATTCGTCTCAAAAATCAAATCGCGAAATCCAGACAGGCTGGACTCGCGGCGTCAGAGGTTTCCCTTGCGCTTGTCCGACTCGCTTGCCGCCAATGGCTGCTGCGCCGGATCGCGCACGGAGTAGAAGGTATAGGATAGCGTGATTGATTTCAGGCTGTCGTTCTCATGGTCGGCGGCCAGCGCCGGATCGACATAGAACACGACCGGCATGTCGCGCTTCTCGCCCGCTGCCATGGTCTGCTCGGTGAAGCAGAAGCAGTTGATCTTCTGGAAATATGCACCCACGGTCAGCGGCGCCACGTTATAGGCGGCCTGGCCCGTGGTGGTCCGCGCCGACTGGTTGGTCACGGCATAGAACACCGTCACGACCTGCCCGATATTGGCTTCGATCTCGGTCTGCTCGGGCTCGAATTTCCAGGGCAGCCCCGGCGCGACATTGGCATCGAAGCGCACCGTGATCTTGCGCGCCAGCGGCGCGCCCGCCGGGGCCGACGTTGCGACCTGGGTGGTGCCATTGAAGCCGGTGGCGCGGCAGAACCAGTTGTAGAACGGCACGGCCGCATAGGACGCGCCGACCATCAGCACCACGACGAAACCGCAGATCGAGGCAACCGCCGCATCGCGCGTGAGGGCGCGACGCGAAGCCGTCTTGCGGCTTCCTGTCGGCTGTTCCTGGTTCGTGGGTTCGTTCACCATCTCGGTCAGATCAATGCTTCACATGAATTCTTTACATGGGCCGCACGAGGACGGCCGGCCCCTTGACCATGGTGACCGCGAAAAACAGCACGACCAGCACGCCGAGCGCGAGCGCAATGGCGATCGACCGGTGGCGGCGGCTCTTCTGCTGCGCCTCGGTGAGGACAATTCCATCTGGCTTCTGCTTGTCGTCCATTGAGTCTCCATGCGCCCCCTACCCGATCGAAGGTGCAATGGCGCGAACGACGACCTCGAGCAGCAAGGTCGCAAACAGCGCGAAAAGATAAAGGATGGAGAAAGCAAACAGTTTTCGCGTCGCGCGCAGCGCATCGCGGCCTTCGCGGCGCCGATAGACGTTGATCGCGAGCGCCAGCATGCCGGCGCCAAGCGCCAGCGAGGTCACGCCATAGACTGCGTCAAAATAGCCGAGCGGCCATGGCGCGAAAGCGACCGCGACCAGCACGATCGTGTAGAGCAGGATCTGCAGCCGCGTCGCGTCGGGACCGGCGACCACCGGGAGCATCGGCACACCGGCGCGGGCGTAATCGTCGCTGCGGAACAGTGCCAGCGCCCAGAAGTGGGGCGGAGTCCAGAAGAAGATGATCAGGAACAGAAGGATCGGCTCCATCGACAGCGACCCAGTCGCCGCCGCCCATGCGACCACCGGCGGCAGCGCGCCGGCGGCGCCGCCGATCACGATGTTCTGCGCGGTCCAGCGTTTCAAGAGGATCGTGTAGATCACGACATAGAAGAAGATCGTAAATGCGAGCAGCGCGCCGGCGAGCCAGTTGACGAGGATGCCGAGCGTCAGCACCGAGAAGAACGCCAGCGTCATGCCGAACGCCATCGCTTCGGGCGGCGTAATGCGTCCGCGCGGGATCGGCCGGTTGGCGGTGCGCGACATCTTGGCGTCGATGTCGCCCTCCAGCGCCATGTTCAGCGCACCCGACGCGCCGGCGCCGACCGCGATGCACAGGATCGAGGTGAATGCGAGCACCGGGTGGAAATGGCCCGGCGCGATCATCAGCCCGACCAGCGCGGTGAAGACCACCAGCGACATCACCCGCGGCTTCAGCAGCGCGATGTAGTCGCCGACTTCGGCCTCGGAAATCCGCGGCAACTCGATGGCGTGGTGATCGACAACCGACAAGACTGGTCTCGCTCCGTTAAGGGCGCGGCGCGCTTAAGACGCGCCGCGTATTCTCAAGCTACTGCACGCGCGGCAGCACTTCGAACTGGTGGAACGGCGGCGGCGACGACAGCGTCCATTCCAGCGTGGTGGCGCCGGCACCCCACGGATTGTTGGCCGCCTGCTCCTTGCGCACGAAGGCGTCGATCACGCCGTAGATGAAAATCAGCACGCCGAAGCCGGAGATGTAGGAGCCGAGCGACGACACCAGGTTCCAGCCGGCGAAAGCGTCGGGATAGTCGACGTAGCGGCGCGGCATGCCGGAGAGGCCGAGGAAATGCTGCGGGAAGAACACCAGATTGACGCCGATGAAGGTGAACCAGAAGTGCAGCTTGCCGATGGTTTCCGAATACATGTAACCGGACATTTTCGGGAACCAGTAGTACCAGCCGGCGAAGATCGCGAACACGGCACCAAGCGACAGCACGTAGTGGAAGTGCGCCACCACGTAATAGGTATCCTGCAGCACGCGGTCGACACCCGCATTGGCCAGCACGACGCCGGTGACGCCGCCGACCGTGAACAGGAAGATGAAGCCGATCGCCCAGACCATCGGCGTCTTGAACTCGATCGAGCCGCCCCACATCGTGGCGATCCAGGAGAAGATCTTCACGCCGGTCGGCAC
>JBJMTR010000279.1:0-5357 GCA_045811565.1 Bradyrhizobium sp. | reverse complement strand
CTCCTGTTCCGCCAGCCATGCCGATCGCAGCATGGCGCGGGCGCGCGCGAGACGGGACATCACGGTACCAACAGGCACTTCGGCGACGTCGGCGATCTCGCGATAAGAAAGGTTCTGAATTTCTCGCAGCACGAAGGTTTCACGAAACGGTTCGGCGAGCGCCGATATCAGGCGGCGGATGCTGTCGGAATCCTTTTCGCGCAGCAGCTGCGCCTCCGGCGTCTCCTGGGCCTCGTGCCAGAGTGGCGTCTGTTCGGCGCTTTCAGGTACGTCCTCGATAGTGCTGGTCGGCTTGGTGGCGCGCCTTGCATATTCGGCGCGACAGACGTTGCGCAGGATCGCGAATAGCCACGGCTTCATCGCCGGCCCGCGATAGCTGTCGAAGTGCTTGAACGCGCGCAGATAGCATTCTTGTACCGCGTCCTCTGCGTCGGCGGCATCGCGCAGGAGATAGCGCGCCAGCGTGTAGGCGTCGTCGAGGTAAGGCAGCGCCGCCTCGCGAAACCGCCGCGATTTTTGGCTATCGTCATCCGACGCTTTGACAGGCATTGCCTCTCGCCCGGCTCTTGCAGAAAACGCTGGTGCCCGGCCGGGCCCAACCCACCGGCCGGGCATGGTTGTGACTTGGTTTGGGACGTTACTCAACCTTGATCATCCCGGTCATATGCGGGTGCAGCGAACAAAAATACTTGTAGTCGCCCGCTGTCGTGAACGTGAACGAGAAGCTGTCGTCGGTATCCAGCGTTTTCGACCGGAATTTGCCGGCAGAGACGATGGTGTGCGGAATGTCGTCACGGTTCTTCCAGGTAACGGTCGTGCCGACCTTCACCGTGAGCTGTACCGGCTCAAAGGTGAAATTGTCGATGTTCACCATTGTGTCCTCGGCGCGGACAGCGCCGGCTTGCAGTATCGTGGCCACAGCGATGGCGATGCCAAGCCTTCGAATGCCAAGCCTTCGAATGCCAAGCCCTCGAATACCAAGCCTTCGATTACCAAGCCTTCGAATATCAAGGCTGCGGAGCATTGCGGATATCATGTTCTGAATCCCTCTTATGCGGTTAGCCCTGCAGCGGCGTGTCGATGATCGCGAGGCGCTGATCGCCCTGCTTGAAGTTGATGCTGGCGACACCAAGCAAGCTGCGGAGCTTGCTATCTTCGACCTTCATCGGTCCGGGCGAGGGCGCGCTGCCCGGCGCCGGTTGCGGGAAGGCGGTCGAGCGCGCGGTGTGGAAGGTGACGTTGCCCTCAACCTTCTGCATCACCTGATGGATGTGCCCGTTCAGCACCGTCACCGAACCGAAGCCTTTGAGGTAATCCAGCGCGCGGGCGCCATCCTCGGTACCCCAGCCCCATTGCGGATACACCGTCCACAAAGGGATATGCGCGAACAGAACGATCGGCGTGGATTTCGAGCGGGCCCTGAGATCCTGCTCCAGCCATTCGAGCTGCTCGCCGCCGAGATTGCCGAGGCCACCGGCCCTGAGGTCCACCACATTGACGAGGCCGATGAAGTGAACTCCGCCGGCGTCGAACGAATACCAGCCGGCGCCCTTGGTACCCTTGCCGTAGCGCTCCTTGTAGAGCTTGGCCTCTTCGTCGATGAAGTCGTGCTCGCCCGGCACATAATGCACGTCGAGCTTGGCCTGCGAGATGATGCGCTCGGCATCATCGAATTCGGTCCGCTTCGACAGATGGGTGATGTCGCCGGTATGGATCATGAACGATGGCTTGAGCGGCATCGCCCTGACCTTGTTGATGGCTTCCTCGAGCGTGCCGAGCGCGTTCGGATTGGCCGGCTTGTCGAATCCGACATGGCTGTCGCTGATCTGGAGGAAGGTCATGCCGGCAGGCTCCGCAGCCTGAGCGGATCCGACCATGCCGAGCGAGCGCGGCACGCCGCCGGTCACGGTCCAGAGCACGCCGGTGCCGGCCCAGGTCATGCACTCCAGCACGCGGCGGCGGCTGACGCCGCGTTCTTCATCCTTGTGGTCACTCATGGCAAATCTCCGGGGGCCTGTGATTGGGTTTCCGGAGACTTGATGGGGGAAGGGCGGGGTTTATTCCCACCCGTTCCGGCGCAACGGCCGGTGTCAATGACGTTTTCGTGAGCGGGTGAGGGTAACTACCTCGCATCCTCGAGGATCATCGCGGCGCCTTTTTCCGCGACCATCGCCGTCGGCGTGTTGGTATTGCCCGAGGTGATCGTCGGCATCACCGAGGCGTCCGCAACGCGAAGTCCGGCGATGCCGTGAAAACGCAGCCGTTCATCGACGACCGCAAGCGGATCGTTCGCCGTTCCCATCTTCGCGGTGCCGACGGGATGGAAGATCGTGGTGCCGATATCGCCGGCGGCCTTTGCCAGCGATGCATCGTCATCGCCGACGGTCGGACCCGGCAGAAATTCCTGCGGATGATATTGTTCAAGCGCCTTCTGCTTCATCAGCCGTCGCGTGGTGCGGATGGCGTCGGCTGCGACTTCACGGTCTTCATCGGTTGCGAGATAATTCGGCGCGATCGACGGTGCAGCATCGGGCTGCGCGGAGCGGATGCGCACTATGCCGCGCGAAGTCGGCTGCAGATTGCAGGCGCTGACGGTGATCGCGGGGAAACGGTGCAGGGGATCGCCGAATTTATCCAGCGACAGCGGCTGCACATGGAACTGGATATTGGCGCGCTCGCGGCGCGGATCGGAGCGCGTGAAGATACCGAGTTGCGACGGCGCCATGGTCAGGGGGCCGCGGCGGCGGAACGCGTAGTCGAGCCCCATCAGACCGCGCCGGAATAATGAATAATAGGTCTCATTCAATGTGCGAACGCCATGAACCTTGTAGATCGCACGCTGCTGCAGGTGGTCCTGCAGGTTGCGCCCCACGCCTTGCCGGTCAAGCACGACATCGATGCCGAGCGGTGAAAGCCAGTCCGCAGGCCCGATGCCGGAGCGATGCAAGACCTGCGTCGATCCGATCGAGCCGGCGCAGAGAATGATCTCGCCTTTGGCGCGGACTTCGACGGTCTCATTGTCTTGAATGAAGCGCACGCCGACGGCGCGGCCGTTTTCGACGATGAGGCGGTCGACCAGCACGTCTTTTTCCAGCCGCAGATTGGGACGGTTCATCGCGGGCTTGAGAAAACCGCGCGCGGAAGACCAGCGCCGTCCGCGCTTCTGGTTGACGTGGAAATAGCTGACGCCCTCATTGTCGCCGGTGTTGAAATCCGGGATCCGCTTGATCCCCATCTCTTCGGCGGCATCGCCGACCGCATCGAGAATGGCCCAGGACAGCCGCGGCGCCTCGACCCTCCAGCCGCCGCCGACCCCATGATGTTCGCTTTCGCCGAGGAAGTGATCCTCGAGACGCCTAAACAGCGGCCGCACGTCGTCATAGCCCCAGCCGGTAAGGCCGAGTTGACGCCAGTGATCGTAATCAGCCGCCTGTCCGCGCATCGAGATCATGGCGTTGATCGCGGAACAGCCGCCGATCACCTTGCCGCGGGGATAAGCCAGCGCGCGGCCGTTGAGGCCGGCCTCCGGCTCGGTCTTGAACATCCAGTCCGAACGCGGGTTGCCGATGGCGAAGAGATAGCCGACCGGGATGTGAAACCAGATCCAGTTGTCGTTGCCGCCAGCCTCCAGGATCAGCACGCGTTTTTTGGAATCGGCCGATAGCCGGTTGGCCATGATGCAGCCGGCCGTGCCTGCGCCAACGACGATATAGTCGAAATCACCTTCAAGCCTTCGTGGCATCTTCCATTTCCTGGAGCATGATCCGCAAAAGTGGGTACCGGTTTTCCCTCGGGACAAACGCGAAACGTTTGCCGGAGACATGCTCAAACAAAAAAGCAGAGCGGGATGACGATTCGAGGAGAAATCATCCCGCTCTGGGATCCCCCGGACGGCTGTCATGCCCGGCCAAAAGCGCGAAGACAAGCTCGACAAGAAGGGCTGCTGTGAGGGAGAGCCGGGCGGCCCCCGCCACGTTGTTGGGTGGAGCGCCCTTGCATGCTACACAGATCGATAGCGTTCAAAACTGAGGCCCAGAACCCCTATGCCCATCGTCAACCGCGTCGCCGATCTGCAACCCGATATTCAGGCCTGGCGCCGCAATATCCATGAAAACCCCGAATTGCTGTACGACGTGCACCGCACCGCAGCATTCGTGGCGGACCGCCTGCGCGAATTCGGCTGCGACGAGGTCGCGACCGGGCTTGGCCGCACCGGCGTCGTCGGGGTCATCAGGGGCAAGAAACCCGCCGGCAAGGGCGACATCCGGGTGATCGGCCTGCGGGCAGACATGGATGCGCTGCCGATCGAGGAGGAGACCAACCTGCCTTACGCCTCCAAGGCGCCAGGCCTGATGCACGCCTGTGGCCATGACGGCCATACCGCGATGCTCCTGGGCGCGGCGCGTTATCTTGCCGAAACCCGGAACTTCGCCGGCGATGCGGTCGTGATCTTCCAGCCGGCCGAAGAGGGCGGCGCCGGGGCCGCTGCCATGGTCAAGGACGGGCTAATGGACCGTTTTGGCATCGAGCAGGTCTACGGCATGCATAACGGCCCGGGCATCCCGGTCGGTTCGTTCGCGATCCGCACCGGCCCGATCATGGCCGCAACCGACTCCATCGATATCAGGATCGAAGGGCTCGGCGGTCATGCGGCGCGGCCGCACAAATGCATCGATTCCGTCCTGGTCGGCTCGCAATTGATCGCGGCGCTGCAGTCGATCGTCTCGCGCACCATCGATCCCCTGGAATCGGCGGTGATTTCGATCTGCGAATTCCATGCCGGCAATGCCCGCAATGTGATCCCGCAAACCGCCGAGCTGCGCGGCACCGTGCGCACCCTCACGTCGGAGGTGCGGGAACTGGTCGAGAAGCGCGTTCGCGAGGTGGTCGCGGGCGTCGCGCAGATCACCGGCGCCAAAATCGATCTGCACTATGAGCGCGGCTATCCGGTGACCGTCAATCATGGCTCGCAGACCGATGTCGCGACGCGCGTCGCGAAGGAGATTGCCGGCGACGCCAACGTTCACGAAATGCCGCCGCTGATGGGCGCGGAAGATTTCGCCTATATGCTGGAGGCACGGCCGGGCGCGTTCATCTTCTGCGGCAATGGCGAGAGCGCGGGCCTGCATCATCCCGCCTATAATTTCAATGACGAAGCAATCGTGTACGGCACCTCGTACTGGATCAAGCTGGTCGAGAACACCTTGGCGGCGTGATCCCTCCCTGTTACTTTTCCCACCTGTTTCACGAGAACGTGCAGTTCCGCGTCAGTTCGAAAATGTTCAGGCCGCGCGCGCGGTTTTCCGCAGCCACGCTGCGGCGAGCTTCAGATCATCGACGAAGCGACGATATTCCCG
>JBJMTR010000278.1:0-8801 GCA_045811565.1 Bradyrhizobium sp. | reverse complement strand
TGATAGATCGAGTAGCGCAGCTGTAAGGCGAGATCTTCGCGCAGGCTGAAGCCGAGTCGCGGGCTGAAGCCGAGCGTCTTGGTCCCATAGGAAATGTAGCGATTGGCGAGTTGCTCGCGATAAAACATGTCGAGACCAAGCGCGACCCGATAGACCAGCAGGTAAGGCTCGACAAAAGAAAGCGACGCACCTCGCGCATATTGGCCGTAGGTCACCGCCGCCTTCGCGAACAGGCCTCGCCCTAAGAAGTTGCGCTCGGAAATGCTGACTTCTGCGAGCGCTCCGTCGGTGGTCGAGTAGCCGCCCGACACGGAGAAGTCGCCGGTCGATTTCTCTTCGAGATCGACGATCAGGATTACACGGTCGCTGGACGAGCCGGGCTCCGCGACGATCTTTACGCTCTTGAAGAAGTCGAGGTTCTTCAGCCGCCGTTCGGCACGGTCGACGAGCGCGCGGTTATACGCGTCGCCCTCGGACAGATCGAACTCGCGGCGAATCACATAGTCGCGGGTACGGGTGTTGCCGCGGATATTGATGCGCTCGACATAGGTCCGCGGTCCCTCGTCCACGGCGAACACGATCGATACGGTATGATTCTCGAAATTGCGGTCGCCGCGCGGCCGCACGATAGCGAAGGCGTAACCCCGCCGCGAGGCTTCGATCTGCATTTCCTCGACGGACTTCTCCAGGGCTTCGGCGTTATAGAGCGAGCCGACGCTCACACGCGAGAAGCTGCGCAGCGAGTTCGCGTCCAGGGTCGCGATGCTGGACTGGAAATTCACCGAGGCAACTCGGTACTGCTGGCCCTCCTCGATCTTGAAGGTGACGAGAAAACCCTTTCTTTCGGGGTCGTATTCAGTCAGCGCGGCCACTACCTGCACGTCGGCAAAACCGTGCTTGAGGTAGAAGCGGCGAATCAGATCGCGGTCGGCCTCGACCCTGTCAGGATCGTAGACGTCCGCGCCTCCGAGGAAGCTGAGCAGGTTCGATTCGCGGGTCTTGATCACGTCCCTAAGGCGATAGGACGAATAGGAATTGTTGCCGATGAACTCGATCGATTTGACGCCTGTCTTGACGCCCTCGGCAATGGTGAAGATCAGATCGACGCGGTTGTTCGGCTGTTCGATGATCTCCGGGGTGACGCGCACGTCATAGCGGCCGGAGCGGCGGTAGATTTCGGCGATGCGCTGGGCGTCCGACTGAACCATGGGACGCGACAGCGTGCCCCGCGGTTTGGACTGGATTTCCGCCGAAAGCTGCTCGTCCTTGACCTTCTTGTTGCCTTCGAAGGCGATGCGGCCGATCACCGGGTTTTCGACCACGGTCACCACGATCCGCCCGCCCGCCTGGTTGATTCTCACGTCCTGGAACAGGCCGGTTTCAATCAGGGCCTTGAGGCCGTCGTCGATCTCGGCCTGGGTGAGACGTCCGCCGGGACCGGGCTTGAAATAGGAGCGGATGGTCTCGACCTCGACCCGGCGATTCCCTTCGACGACAATCGAATTCACGTTCTGGGCGGCCGCTGGCGCGGACACAAGCGCAGCCGCCAGTGAGACGGCCACCGGCGCGGCAAACATGACGAGGGCGGCAAACAAGCCCCCCCGCACTCGCATTCCAAACATCATGCGCGACGCGCCCTTATCATTCCCATGCCGGTCCGCACTCCACGGGCCGACAGATTCCCATTGCTTGCCCCGCTTGTAGCCAATTTTGCCAAGGGGGCAAACATTCTAGCGTCGTGCAATTCCATTTTCATTCCAAGACGTTGCCCATTGGCAACGCCCCAAAAGGCCCGCTTCAGGATGCCGCCAGGTGCAGGATGTCGTTATAGGTCGCAAACACCATCAACATCAGCACCAAACCAAGGCCGATTCGGAACCCCATCTCCTGGGCTCGCTCGGACAGCGGGCGCCCCCGAACGGCTTCGACGGCGTAGAACATAAGGTGGCCCCCATCGAGCAGCGGCACCGGAAACAGATTCAGCAGGCCGATCGAGATCGAAAGCACGGCGGCAAGATGGATTAGAGCCGCCAGGCCGATGGTGGCGACCTGACCCGAGATCCGGGCGATACCGAGCGGACCGCCAACCTGGCTCGCCGCCTCTCGCCCGGTGAAAACGCCGCCGATATAGGCGAGCGTCCGGTCGACCACGAACCAGGTTTCCTTAACCCCAAGCCACAGCGCCGTCGCGGGATCGACGCGTTCGGTCAGGACGTCGCCCGGCGTGGTCGAGCGTGTGATGCCCAAGATGCCCAGCCGATGGCTATTGCCGAACGGATCCTTCACGTCTCGAAGCTCGGGCGTCGCGTGCAATTGCAGCGTGGTATCGCCACGCTTGATCGTAAAGTTCAAGGGGTCGCCGCCGTGAATACTGACGATGCGCTGCATGTCGGAAAAGCTGCCGATCTTCTTGCCATCGATCGTCATGACGACGTCGCCGACCTGAAAACCGGCGGCCGCCGCGGCACTCCCCGCCTCCACCTTGTCAACCTGCGCCGTCGTGCTCGGCTTGCCAAAGAAGGTGAACAGGCAGGTGAAGATCACGATCGCCAGGATGAAATTCGCGATGGGGCCGGCGGCAACGATCGCCGCGCGCGGTCCGACTTTCTTATGGTGGAAACTGCCCGCGCGTTCCTCTTCGCTCATGGCTGCGAGCGCTTCAGATGACGGCGTGGAGGCCTCGGTGTCGTCACCAAAGAACTTCACATAGCCGCCGAGCGGGATGGCGGAGATCTTCCAGCGCGTGCCATGGCGGTCGTTGAAGCCCGCGAGTTCCGGCCCGAAACCGAGCGAGAAGGTTAGTACCTTCACGCCGGCCCAGCGCGCGACCAGGAAATGGCCAAGCTCGTGGAAGAAAACAACGATGGTCAGGACGAATAAAAAAGGGACCGCGTAACCGATGAGCCCATGGCTCAACGTATTGAAACTGTGCAGCAGAAACTCGGACATCCATTTCCCCTTGATCAGAGCGAAAGGCTCCGTCCCCAACCCTCTAGGACGCCTTTAAGGCAATTTGAGGCAATAGGGAGGCAGCTTTATTTCTCGCGTTATGGTCAACGGCAATCGCATCGTCCGCCGACGTTAAGACCGCGAGGTTCCCGGAGCGGATCCAGTCGTTCATGGTCGTTTCGACCAGACGTGCAATCGCACCGAATTTGATCTTGCCGGCGACAAAAGCGGCCACCGCGACTTCGTTGGCGGCGTTGTACACCGTGGTAGCACCGCGCCCGGTGCGCAGCGCCTCGTAGGCGAGCCGCAGCGCCGGGAACCGGCCGAAATCCGGCGCCTCGAAGGTCAACTGTCCAATCTTGGCGAGATCGAGCTTGGCTGACGGACCGACGATACGATCCGGCCATCCGAGGCAATGGGCAATCGGGATGCGCATGTCGGGCGCCCCCAATTGCGCGACCACCGAACGGTCGGAGAATTCGACCATGCCATGGATGATCGACTGCGGGTGCACGAGGACGTCGATCTGATCCGGCGACAGCGCGAACAAATAGGAGGCCTCGATCACTTCGAGTCCCTTGTTCATCATAGAGGCCGAATCGATCGTGATCTTCTGCCCCATGCTCCAATTCGGATGCTTTAGCGCCTGGGCCAGTGTCGCCTGCTCGATATCGGCGCTCGCCCAGGTGCGGAACGGCCCGCCGGATGCGGTAATGATCACGCGCACGAGTTCTTCGCGGTTACCGGAACTCAGTGCCTGGAACAGCGCGTTGTGTTCGGAATCCGCCGGCAGGATGCAGGCGCCGGCCAGTGAAGCGCGCTCCATGAAGAAGTCACCGGCACACACCAGGCATTCCTTGTTGGCGAGCGCCACCGCAGCCCCGCGATCGACCGCGGCAAGTGCCGGTTTCAGTCCGGCCGCCCCGCTGACCGCCGCCATCACCCAATCCGCGGGCCGCGCGGCCGCCTCGATGATCGCGCTCTCGCCGGCGCCGCATTCGGTGCGCGTCCCGGCCAATGCCTCCTTCAGTTCGCCGAGGCGAGCGGGATCGGCCACTGCCGCAAATCGCGCGTTGAATTCCCTGGCAAGTTTCGCCAACCCCTGCACGTTGCCATTCGCCGTCAGCGCCTCGACCTGGTACCGGTCGCGCGCGCCGCGCAGCAAATCCATCGTGCTCTCGCCGATTGAGCCGGTCGCACCCAGGACGGTCACGGCGCGCACGGCGGATGCCGCGGCCGGATTGTTACGCAATGGGACTGCGCTCATATCTTCACCAAACCATAAGACCGCGGCCGACGCCATCCGCGCCGCCCCGCAAAAACCCGAAAATTGCCGCGAAAACGATAGCAGCGACGAATCCATCCAGCCGGTCCAGCAGGCCGCCATGGCCGGGAATCATCTGGCTGGAGTCCTTTACGCCGAACCGCCGCTTCACGGCGGACTCGAAGAGATCGCCGAACTGCGACGCAACCGAAAGAATGGCGCCCAACACCAGAAGCGCTCCAGTTCTGCCGAGATCGAACGCGGCAAATCCGCACGCCACCACCAGGCTCGCGACAAAACCCCCGATCGCCCCCGCCCAGGTCTTCTTGGGGCTCACCCGCGGCCAGAGTTTGGGCCCGCCGATGCCGCGGCCGGCAAAATAGCCGCCGATATCGGTCACCCACACGATCAAGAGGACGAACATCAGCGCGACGAAACCTTTTGCGGAATCCAGCCGCACCAGCACTGAGGCGACCTCCGCCGCACCGGCATAGAACAATCCTGTCGCCGCCCAGTTGCGCCGCTCCGGCGCGAGCCACGCGGTGGCGACCAGGCCGATGGCAAGGATGGCGAGCGACGCGCCGATCAGCCCAGCCATCAGGCAAAGTCCCGCCCCCACAAGCGCAACAATTCCGGCTGCAACCACGCGCATCTCGCGCGCGAGCCCGACGATCATCAGCCATTCCACGTAAAGTCCGATGACCGCTAACGTCACCAGCGCGGTCCACAGAAATCCGCCGGCATACGCAATGGCGATGGCGAGCGGCGCCAGCACCAGGGCCGCGATCGCGCGCGTCAGAAGATTGCGCGTCCCCTGCTCGTTTGCCGTCGGTGCGGCCCTATGCTCGGTCACGATCCGGTTTTCGCGGCCAGACCGCCGAAACGACGCTCCCGTCTGGCATATTCGGCGATCGCGCTTTCCAGCGCCGACTTGTCGAAATCCGGCCAGTGGATCGGCACGAACACGAGTTCGCTGTAGGCCGCCTGCCACATCAGGAAGTTCGATAGTCGCTGCTCGCCGCTGGTGCGGATGATCAGGTCGGGATCAGGAATGTCAGGCGCATCGAGATACTGCCCGAGTGTGTCGGCGTCGATCGAAGCGGGGTCGCGCCTTCCTTCGGCGACTTCACGCGCCAGCCGTCGCGCCGCGCTGGCGATTTCCTGGCGCGACCCGTAGTTGAAGGCAACGACGAGGTTGAGTCTGGTATTGCCCTTGGTCAGTTCTTCCGCTTCGCTGAGAAGCGCGCAGATGTCCGGCTCCAATCCCTCGCGCTCGCCGATCACGCGCACCCGGACGCCATCACGATGCAAGCTCGCCAGATCGTTGCGGATGAAGCGGCGGAGCAAGCCAAACAGATCGCCAATTTCAGTCGCTGGACGCGACCAGTTTTCGGAGCTGAAGGAAAAGATCGTCAGATAGAGAACGCCGAGTTCATGGGCGGCACGGACGACGCGACGCAATGCCTCGACGCCGCGGCGATGACCTTCCGCGCGCGGCAAGCCGCGGGCCGCGGCCCAGCGTCCGTTTCCGTCCATGATAACAGCCACGTGCAGGGGAGGATCGGTGCGATCCGGTCCTTCCGTTGCGGTGGCGGCGGCGTTTGACATTGATCTATCCAACAAGCGTTTCCGAGCGAAGTGAACACCGGTTCGCCTAGCAATCAAGTTTACGCAGATTGCGTAGACCCATCTGCGGCAGAAAACGCACCAAAAACAACGTCGCGCTAGACGGTGAGGATTTCTTTTTCCTTGGCCGCAAGCAGGTGATCTATTTCGGCAATCACCCCGTCGGTCGCCTTCTGCACGTCATGGGCGAGGCGTTCGTGATCGTCCTCGGAAATCTCGTGATTCTTCTCGAGCTTCTTGACGATATCCAGGCCGTCCCGGCGGACGTGCCGGACCGCGACTTTGGCGGCTTCGGCGTATTTGTGCGCGACCTTCACGAGTTCCTTGCGGCGTTCTTCGTTGAGTTCGGGAATCCGCAGGCGAAGTACCTGCCCTTCCGTGGCCGGGCTCAAGCCGAGATTGGAATCGACGATCGCCTTTTCCACCGCCTTGACCATGGACTTGTCCCACACCTGCACCGAAAGCAGCCGCGGCTCAGGCACGCTGATGGTCGCGACCTGATTGAGCGGCATGTGCGAACCGTAGGCTTCCACCTGCACGGGCTCCAGCATGGACGCCGCGGCGCGGCCGGTGCGTAGACCGCCGAGTTCGTGCTTGAGCGACTGTGTTGCGCCCTGCATGCGGCGCTTCAATTCGTTGATGTCAAAACCAGGCGTGGGCATAACGCTCTCCCTTAGAAACCAACCGCTGACGCCGTTAGCCGGCGTGCGGTTCGATTGCGGCACGTCAGCCGGCGACCACCGTGCCGTGGCCGGTACCCCGCAGGATCGCACCGATCGAACCCGGCTCGGCGATCGAGAATACGATGATAGGCAGCGACGTCTCCCGGGCAAGCGCGAATGCTGTCGCGTCCATCACCTTGTAGCCACCTTCGATCGCCTGCGAGTGCGTCAGGCGATCGAAACGCTTGGCCGAAGGCTCTTTTTTGGGATCGGCGCTGTAGACGCCATCGACGTTCGTGGCTTTGAGCACCGCCTGCGCCCCGATTTCGGCCGCGCGCAGCACCGCGGTGGTATCGGTGGTGAAGAACGGATTGCCGGTTCCGCCGCCGAGCAGGATGATCCGCCCCTCGGCGAGATATTTGTGCGCCGCACTGCGGGTAAAAAGCTCGGAGATCTCAGGCATCACGAACGCCGACAGCGTCCGCGCCGGCGCGCCCTTCCGCTCGATCGCCGCCTCCAGCGCGAGGCAGTTCATGACGGTGGCGAGCATGCCCATGGTATCGCCGGTCGGGCGGGAAACGCCGCGGGAAGAAACCTCCACGCCGCGGACGATATTTCCGCCCCCGACCACAACGGCGATCTCGGTGCCGAGGTGGCGCGCCGTGATCAAATCATCGGCAATACGGTCAACGGTTGGCTGGTGGATACCGAAGGATTGCGTGCCGGCGAGATATTCGCCCGAGAGCTTGATCACAACGCGACGATAGATCGGCTCAGCCATTGCGAATCGCTTTCCTTACCCGCGCGAGCCAGTTTCCGGGGCAAATGCGCCGGAAGACTGTTTTCCGCGGTCACTTCTTGCCGCTGGCGGCAGCGACTTCGGCCGCGAAATCGGATTCCTGCTTTTCGATTCCCTCGCCGAGAGCATAGCGCATAAATCCGGCAATCTTCACCGGCGCGCCGACCTTGCCTTCAGCTTCTTTCAGCGCCTGCGCGACCGACTTGCCCTTTTCGTCATGGATGAACGCCTGCTCCAGCAGACAGACTTCCTTGTAATAGGTCTTCAGACCGGACTCGACGATCTTCTCGATCACGTTCTCCGGCTTGCCCTGCTGGCGGTATTTGTCGGCCAGCACGTCCTTTTCCCGCTTCACGATCTCGGGGTCGAGGCCAGCCGGATCGAGCGCCTGCGGATTGGCGGCCGCAACGTGCATGGCGAGCTGACGGCCGAGGTGGGCGAGTTCGTCGGTCTTGCCGGCGGATTCCAGGGCCACCAGCACGCCCATCTTGCCGGCGCCCTCGATCACGGCACCATGGATATAGCTCGAAACCACGCCCTTGCCGACTTCCAGCGAAGCCCCGCGACGCAGTGTCATATTTTCGCCGATGGTCGCAATCGCATCCGAGATCGCAGCCTCGACCGTGACGCTGCCGACCTTTGCCGCTTTGATCTTCTCGACATCGGCGCCGACCTGGAGTGCGACCTGCGCGATCATCTTGACGAGCCCCTGGAATTGCTCGTTGCGGGCAACAAAGTCTGTCTCCGAATTGACTTCGACCACGACGCCCTTGACACCCGACGTCACGGCGCCGATCAGGCCTTCCGCCGCGACACGGCCAGCCTTTTTCGCAGCCTTGGACAGGCCCTTCTTGCGCAGCCAATCGATCGCCGCCTGCATGTCGCCGCTGTTTTCGGTGAGCGCCTGCTTGCAATCCATCATGCCCGCGCCGGTCGACTCGCGCAGGTCCTTGACCATCGCTGCTGTGATCGTTGCCATCGTTGAATTTCCTTTTTGCCTGTAGAGAAACCGCGGCGCTGGCTCGCGCCGCTGTCGGCGACAGGGAATGCCTTGATCGGGAATTGGAGCGGTGGCCGGAAACCCGGCCACGCCGCCTTACCGTTATTCCGCTTCCGCCGCGGTCAGCGCCTTGGCCTGGGCTACCCAGCCATCGGCCCGGCTCGGCAATCCGACTTCTTCGCCGATCTTGTGGGCGGTGTCGTGATCGACTTCGGCAAGCTGCCAGTAATGGAAGATGCCGAGGTCGTTGAGCTTCTTCTCGATGGTGCCTGACACGCCGGTGAGCTTCTTGAGGTCGTCGGCAGTGCCGCGCGGCCCGGCCAGCCCCTGGAAGCGCACCGCTTGCGGCGCCGCCGGAATTTCCTCGCGGACCGGTTGTACCGAGGCACCGATATCGATTCCGGCATCGCCCTGCGCGCGCGAAATACCGTCGATGGCCGCGCGGGCGACCAGATCGCAATACAGCGAGATGGCGCGACCGGCGTCGTCATTGCCCGGCAC
>JBJMTR010000277.1:0-6136 GCA_045811565.1 Bradyrhizobium sp. | reverse complement strand
TCGAGCTGGTCGAGGGAAGAGACCTCATCGTCAAGAACGATGAGGTTTTCATGCGGACTACGGAAGGCCTGAAACGGGTTGATGTCATTTACCGCCGTGTCGATGACGACTTCCTCGACCCGCTGACCTTTCGACCGGATTCGGCGTTAGGAGTGCCCGGCCTGATGTCGGCCTACGCGGCCGGCAACATTACGCTCGCGAACGCCGTCGGCACGGGCATCGCCGACGACAAGGCGATCTATTCCTACATGCCGGAGATCGTGAAATTCTATCTCAGCGAAGAGCCGATCCTGAAGAATGTGCCGACCTGGCGCTGCCGGGAGCCAAAGGATCTGTCCTATGTGTTGGATAATCTCAACGAGCTGGTGGTGAAGGAAGTGCACGGCTCCGGCGGCTACGGCATGCTGATCGGCCCCGCCGCGACCAAGGCGACCATCGAAGCGTTCCGCGACAAGCTCAAGCGCGAGCCCGAAGGTTTTATTGCCCAGCCGACGCTGGCGCTTTCGACGTGCCCGACCTGCACCGCGGCGGGCCTTGCGCCACGCCATGTCGATTTGCGTCCGTTCGTGCTGACGGGAAGCAACCGCACCACCATCGTGCCGGGTGGGCTGACCCGCGTGGCACTGAAGGAAGGCTCGCTGGTGGTCAATTCCAGCCAGGGCGGCGGCACCAAGGACACCTGGATACTGGACGAGTAGAGAGCCCAACAATCGCATGTTGTCGCGCACCGCAGAAAACCTGTACTGGCTTGCCCGCTATGTGGAGCGGGCGGAATATCTTGCGCGCACCATCGACGCGACCTTGCGCGTGACCGCGCTACCCGCCGCCTATATCGGCAAGACCAATGAATGGGATTCGGCGCTCTTGACCGCCGGCGTCGGCGCGAGCTTCTACGAGGTCTATCAGGAAGCCAACGAAAAGAACGTCGTCGAATATCTGTCGTTCTCGCCGTCCAATCCGTCGTCGATCAAGAATTGCATCGAGGCCGCGCGGCTCAATTCGCGCTCGGTGCGGACCGCGCTGACGAGCGAGATGTGGGACACCATCAACAGCGCCTGGATCGAGCTGCAGGAAGTCTGGGGCAAAGGCACCTCGACCCGGGAAGAGCTCGCGAAATTCCTGCGCTTCGTGCAGGAAACCTCGCTGCGGTTCGACGGATCGGCCTATCGTACTATGCTGCGCAACGACGTCTACTGGTTTTCGCGGCTCGGCCTGCACCTGGAGCGCGCTGACAACACCGCACGCATTCTCGACGTGAAGTATCACGTGCTGTTGCCCGAGGAGGAGCATGTCGGCGGCCCGCTCGATTATTATCAGTGGACCTCGATCCTGCGCTCGGTGTCGGCGCTGACCGCCTATCACTGGGTCTACCGCGAGACCCTAAAACCCTGGCTGATCGCCGATCTGTTGATCCTGAACGATACGCTGCCGCGCTCGCTGGCAAGCTGCTATGGCAATCTGGTGCGAAATCTCGACCAGATCGGCGTCGCCTACGGCCGCCAGGGCGCCGCCCAGCGCCACGCCCGCGGCATCCGCAACCGGCTTGAACACAGCCACATGGACGATGTCTTTCAGCACGGCGTGCATGAATTCATCCAGGAATTCCTTGCGGACAACTCACGGCTGGGCGAAATCATCACCAAGCAATATTTGATTTGATGGGTTCGGCATAAGTCGTCATTCCCCGATGTGCTATTGCACATCAGGGAATCCGTAACCACCATCATCAGGATGGATTCCGGGCCAGCGGCAAGCGGCGCATCCACGATGTGCAATTGCACGTCGGGGAATGACGGAGCCATTGAAGCGCAATGGGCTCTCGGGTAGCGTCGTTTCACTTTTCAGGATCCGGCACGCCATGCGCCTGCGAATTGCCCATACCACCAGCTATCGCTACGAGCCGCAGGCGTCGGGCGTGATTCAGATTCTGCGAATGACGCCCGGCAGCCATGACGGGCAGTACGTCGCCGAATGGCAGATCGACGTCTCGACCGACAGCCGGCTCGCCCACCATCAGGATGCCTTCGGCAACGTCACGCATGTGCTGACGCATGGGCCGATCGCCGACCTCACCATCAATGTCGAAGGTCTGATCGAGACCCAGGATACCGGCGGCGTGCTGAGGGGCACCGACGAGCGGTTTCCACCGAGCCTGTTCCTGCGTTCGACCGAGCTGACCGAAATCAATCCGGCAATGGCGACTTTTGTCCGTGAGCTGCGGTCAGAATCCGAGGGCGACGTGCTCGGCTTCCTGCATGCGCTGATGGTGCAGGTTTATGATCACATGGCGTTCGACGAAGATCCGACCAACAGCGGAACCTCTGCGGCCGAAGCCTTCGCCCTGAAGCGCGGCGTGTGCCAGGACTATGCCCATATCTTCATTGCCTGCGCGCGCCACGCCGGCGTGCCGGCGCGCTTTGTCTCCGGACACTTTTTGCGCTCCGACGGCACGATCCACCAACAGGCTGGCCATGCCTGGGCCGAGGCTTTCGCGCCCGATCTCGGCTGGATCGGTTTCGATGCCGCCAACGGCATCTCCACCACCGACGCGCACGCGCGCATCGCCGTCGGTCTGGATTATCTCGGCGCAGCCCCCGTTCGCGGCACCCGCTACGGCGGCGGCACCGAGACGCTGACGGTGGCGGTCAAGGTCGAGCAGGCCGGGCGGCCGGGACAGTGGCAATCGCAGTCGCAGTGATGGAAGACATCATTCGGGGATGCGCCGGAAGGCGCAGGCCCGGAATCCATACTCCCGATCGTGGTTATGGATTCTCTGATAGCTCGTCGCTTTGCACCGCCAGGGAAAGACGGCCTTTCGGCCATCATTTATCCAACCACACGTCCTCGAACCGCAGATTGTTGTATTGGCTATTATCGTGCGGCCTGAAATTCTTTACGTAAGGCTGCCAGCAATTGCCGGCGGAGCTGTGCAGGATGATCGGACGCGCGGCATCGTCGACCAGCAGCCGCTCTATGTCCCAGACGATCTTCCTGCGCTTCTCGCGGTCGAGCTCGCGGGATTGCGCTGACAGCAGCTTGTCGACCTCGGCGTTGCAATATTGGGTGTAGTTGCGCTCGGAGTTGCAGGAATAGTTCTCGACGATATTGCCGTCGGGATCGTCGACGCTGACGCCGGTGATGTTGAGCCCGATTGTATAATCCTTGCGCTGCAGTTTCGAGTACCAGCGCGGCGTATCCAGGATGTCCAGTTCGCCGACGATATAGATCTTCTTGAGCTGGTCGGCGAGGATCACCGCGGGATCGCGATAGGTCGGCAGGTTGCGGGTCTGGATCTTGATCGGCAGCGGTTTGGCGTCGCTGTAGCCAAGCTTCTGCATGATCGCTTGCGCCTCGGCGATGTTCTTGTCGGTGTCGGGACCATATCCCGTCAGTGACGAGACCATTGCCGGCGCCATGCCCCACTCGCCCTCGGGCTGCGCCAGCATCGCTCCGCCCATGCGCGCCGATCCTTCCATCAGGATCGTGTTGAAGGCCTTCCGGTCGAGCGCCAGCGACATGGCTGTTCGGATATCGGCATTGTCGAACGGCGGGTTGGCGCGATTGACCATGAGATTGATCTGCGTCCCCGTAGTGGTCATTTCGCAGATCGCGTTCGGCGCCCGCGCCTTCACGTCCTTCATCAGGGGAATGCTGACGTCGGACGGGAAGGTGATGTCGTACTCGCCGGTCGCAAAGGCCAGCATCCGCGTGGCGCGGCTGTCGATCGTCCGTACCGTGATCTCGTCGATATAAGGACGGTCCTTCTTCCAGTAATCGGGATTGCGCACCAGGCGGATCGAATCGCCGCGCTTGAATTCGACGAATTTGAACGGCCCGGTGCCAACGGGCTTGGTGCGCATCGCCTGCTGCGGAACATGGCAGGGATACACCACCGAAAACGCGCTCGCCAGCAGCACCGGCAGGCTCGGCTGCGGCTCGCTTAGCTCGAAGGTTGCCTCGTAGTCGCCGTTGATGGTTACGTCTTGCAGCTTGCCGTACCAGACCTTGCGCGGATTGCGCTTGAAATCCTGCGTATCGCTTTTGCCGATCAGCATCCGCCAGGTGCATTGCACGTCCCTGGCGGTGAAGGGCTGGCCGTCATGCCATTTCACGCCCTGTCTGAGCTTGAAGGTGAGCCTGGTGTTGGTCGAGTCCCAGGACCAGCTTTCGGCGAGATCCGGGATAACGGTACCAAGGCTCTCGTGAACCTTGGCGGGATCGAAGACGACGAGATTGTTGAAGACCGCCGCAAACGGCATCACGGAGGCGATGGTGGATTCTTCGAGTAGCGACGTGCTCGGCGGATTGTCGTTGTGATACAGCCGCAGCGTACCGCCCTTCTTTTGAGCGGCTGCTGGTGTCGCGGCTGATAACGCGATCCCCAGCAGCGCGATGTGCGCAGCCAATTTGAGCGCCATTCTGGCCTCCCGGAATTTTGTTCTTATTGGTCGACCGATAGTCGAACATAACGTTGCGCGCCGCAATCGCTCTCAGGCTCACGTCAATGCGGGCTGCGCGCAACGCAGAGCGGCAAACACCCAATATTCGCAAGACCGACCTTGGCCTTGGCATCGCCGCGTTCGGCGACCGGGCTGAACCGCAAGAAGGCCCTGGCCGGAGTGCGCCCGACCCCATCGGCCCTGCGGCACATCGACCCCCCCCGATTACAGGCCGCCATGTCCGCCGCCGGGGAATTGGGGTTGGATGGCACGTTGAAATTGGCTACTAGTTTGGCGCCGACAAACTCGGACGCCTTCGGGGATTGGGAATGACCTATTGCTGCGGAATTCTGGTGCGCGACGGCCTCGTGATGATCGCGGATACCCGCACCAATGCCGGCCTCGACAACGTCTCGACCTTTCGCAAGCTGCACATTTTCTCCAAGCCTGGCGAACGCATCATGGCGATCGCCAGCGCCGGCAATCTCGCGATCAGTCAGTCCGTGCTCTCGACGCTCACCGAGGGGTTAGAGGACCCCCACACTGGCGAGATCGAAACCCTGATGAATTCGCCGACCATGTTCCAGGCCGCGCAGCGCATCGGCCGCGCCATCCGTGCCGTGCATGCGACCGAAGGCGACGCCTTGAGGTCGGAAGATGTCTCGTTCGACGTCTCGTTCCTGTTCGGCGGCCAGATCAAGGGCTCGCGGATGCGGCTGTTCATGGTCTACACCGCCGGCAATTTCATTGAATGCACCACCGACACGCCATACTTGCAGATCGGCGAGCACAAATACGGCAAGCCCGTGCTCGACCGTGCCATGCACTACGACGTCGAACTCTATGAGGCCCTGAAGACCGGCCTGATCTCGATGGACTCGACCATGCGCTCCAATCTCGGCGTCGGCCTGCCGATCGACGTGCTGGTGGTGCGCGCGGACGCCTGCGAGGCGGACCTCAACCACCGCATCGAGGCGGGCGAACCCTATTTCCACGATCTGCGCTCGCGCTGGTCGGCGGCGCTGCGCGCGGCGCATCAGAATATACCAAGACCACCCTACAAGACCGAAACTGAAGCAAAAACCAAATAAAGGCAGGAACAAATGGCCGAGGCTCGACAAAGAATAGCCGTCGTTACCGGTGCGGGCACCGGCGTCGGACGTGCGGCATCGCTGGCGCTGATGAATTCGGGTTTTACTGTGGTGCTCGCCGGGCGCCGCATGGAGATGCTGCAGGAGACCCAGAGGCTCGGCGGCAATACCGGCAAGAGCCTGTGCGTGTCCGCCGACATGACCGATCCCGGCTCGATCGCAGCACTGTTCGCCAAAGTGGTGGACACTTACGGCCGGCTGGACGTGCTCTTCAACAACGCGGGCATGGGGGCGCCGCCGGTGAATTTTGAGGATCTGAGTCTCGCGCAGTGGCAGGCGGTGGTGAACACCAATCTCACGGGCCCGTTCCTGTGCACCCAGCACGCCTTTCGCATCATGAAGGACCAGACCCCGCGCGGCGGCCGCATCATCAACAACGGCTCCATCTCGGCGCACGCGCCGCGGCCGTTCTCGGCGCCCTACACGTCAACCAAGCACGGCATCACCGGCCTGACCAAAGCGTCGAACCTCGACGGCCGTGCCTATGACATCGCGGTCGGGCAGATCGATATCGGCAATGCCGCGACCCCGATGACCGACCGCATG
>JBJMTR010000276.1:0-7287 GCA_045811565.1 Bradyrhizobium sp. | reverse complement strand
GCCGGGGATAGCGACCTCTGCCACGGTAAAATCAAAGCTGCCGCCGCCATGGCCGACGTCGAACATCACGCCGCGTTGCTTCGCCGCAAGGGCGGCCGGTAGCAGCCTGCCGTCCTGCACGATGTTGGTGAAGGCGCCACCGATGTTGGGCGCGCCGGAATAGGAGTGGGTCAACACATCTCCCGGCCGCAGCAGATCCAAAATCTGCGACATCAACTCCTTGGTCTCGACGCCGCCGATATGCACCATCATCCTGGCGGGCCAGCCGCACATCTCGCAGGCCTGGATGCCACGCTTCAATGGCTCGAGGCCATGCTTGAAGATCACATTCTCCGACATCCGCACTTTGACGCCGATCAGGAAATCCGGATTTTCGGCGAGCGCCATCGCGCAGGCTTCGACCTGGGCGTGATCGATGTTGTAGAGTTCGGCGACCGGGAAGGCGGACAGACCGTTATTGGCGATATGGACGAAAGCGTAAATCCGCGCGCGTGACTGCGCCACGATGTAACGGCGCAGTGCCGCAAGATTGTTGACGCCGGCGTCGCCCGCCGAGACCACGGTGGTCGTACCCTGGAACTGAACCAGCTCGTCAGCGGGAATGCCGATTGCCGAGCCGTAAGGGTAGACGTGGCAATGCAGATCGATCAGGCCGGGAGTGACCAGCTTGCCGGAAGCGTCGATGGTCTTCGATGCCCGCGCCGCCGGAATTTCGTTTTCGATCGCCTCGATCACGCCCCAGCGAATGCCGATGTCGCGTTTTCCGCGCAGCGACTGGCTGGGATCGAGCACGTCGCCGCCCTTGATCACGAGATCGAACTTGTCGTTCGGACCCATCGCGGCATGGGCGTGTCCGGACACTGCAACGGCCGTGGCCGATCCGGTTAGCTTAATAAAATCACGGCGTGAAAGCCCGGTCATGGCAGCGCTCCCCCTGATATTTTTTGCGAAGGAATGATGCGCCGGGCGTCGACACTGCGCAAGCCGGAAAGGCCACGCAAAGATCGCTGCATCGGGCGCGCATTGGCGCGACCCGTTGGCTTTGCCAGGCTACTAGCCACTCGCCGTCGCGGCCCGCAATTTCCGATTCAGATTCCAAACAGCCAAACCGCCTCCGGAAAGCATTTCGGGCCGCGTGGTTCGAGACGCGCGGCATTGCCGCGCTCCTCACCATGAGGGTCTAACAAGCCGCGTGGTTCGAGACGCGCGGCGTTGCCGCGCTCCTCACCATGAGGGTCTGACAGGCCGCGTGGTTCGAGACGCGCGGCATTGCCGCGCTCCTCACCATGAGGGTCTAACAAGCCGCGTGGCTCCTCACCATCAGGGGTCTGACAGGCCTCATCCTGAGGAGCCTGCGCAGCAGGCGTCTCGAAGGATGTGCCACGACAAAGAATGCTCCAGATACGACTGCACCATTCCGCGGCGCGATCCGCCTGTGTCGAGCGGCAAAAGGCGCTCCTGTGGCGCATTGATCGCCATGCCCAGCGACAACGTTCACGTTATCGTCATATCTGATCAAAGCAGCGGCACATGGCTCCATATTGATCGCCGCTTTCGGTTTCAGGCGCGGCCTCTCCCCCGACCGGAGGACGACAACAGCGAGTCGACCATGTTGATTTGCGCGGGCCCGGCCGATTCGCGGAAGCGCGAACGACGCGTTCTTGCACGAGAGCATTTGCCAGAACGCAATTGCCGCCCATCCCCTGCGGAACAATCTCGACGAGAGCGCGCGATGCACTTGGAAGATATTACACTGGCGCTGTTTGCCGCCTGCAATTTCATTCGCATCTTCGCCTATTTTCCGCAGATCTATAAAGCTGCGACCGACAAAAATGGCGCGACGGCCATCTCGTACACCACTTGGGGCCTGTTCCTGATCGCCCACCTCTCGACGATTGCCTACGCGCTCGTCAATCGCTCCGATTGGTGGCTGGCGGCCTGTTTTGCGTGCAATGCACTCTGCTGCCTGGCAATTCTGGCGGTCGCATATCGGAAAAGTCGCGCGCACGCGCGCGCGTTGAATCTGCCGGCGACAAACTTGCGCGGCTACAGACGCGGCCTGCTGGAACACATCAAGCAAGTCATTGCTGTTCGTATCGGGTCGGCCACACAAGCCGCACGCGACGGTTCAAGGACGTAGCGATCCGTCGTTTATGGCGCACTGTTGAACATGGCTGGCAAGCGATCGGCGAGCCGAGGAAAGCCCGAACGCTTGAGGAATTTCTGGCTGACCCTTCGCCGATCAGGCAGGCCATGAAGTACGATCAGGCACGTGGGACGTAAGTAACCGAGCGCCAGTTCAATCCCACGCCGGGGCGAAACCAGGATTCACGCAGCGCATGCTCTTCGGCAACGCCGCGATCGCCTTGCGATCTTCATCGTCAAGCCGGAGGTTGAGCGCATCCAGATTGGCCTTTTGGCTTTGGGCGCGCGACGCCTTCGGGATCGCGGCGACGCCATCCTGGTCGAGCAGCCACTTCAGCGCCACCTGCGCCGCGCTCGCATTGTGCTTCTTACCGATCCTGCCCAGAGTCTCGTCGGAAGCGACGCGCCCCTGCGCCAGCGGGCAATAGGCGACCAGCGGGATAGATTTCGCCGCGAGATATTTGCGCAACGGCGTCTGATCGAGCAACACGTGATATTCGACCTGATCGCAGGCGATTGGCGCACCGATCTCCTCGACCACGATCTTGAGCAGCGCGGTGGTGAAATTGGCGACGCCGATCGCGCGGGTGCGGCCCTCTTCCTTCAGCTTCATCAGCGTCTCGAAGATGGCCGGCAGGTTCATGTTCCTGGACGGCCAGTGCACGAGATAGAGATCGACGCTGTCGAGCCTCAGTCTTTTTAGGGAAGCGGCGAACGCCCGACGGATCGCATCCGGCGCCAGATTCTCGTGCCAGACTTTTGTCGTTACATGGAGATCCCTGCGCGCGATGCCGGAGGCGGCGATCGCGGCACCAATGGCGTCCTCGTTGGCGTACATCTCGGCTGTGTCGATATGCCGGTAGCCGAGCGCGAGCGCGCTCTCCACCGCCGCGCGGCAGGTATCCCCCTGCATGCGAAAGGTTCCGAGCCCAAGCTTCGGCAGGCCGACGCCCTGGGTTTGCAGATTTTCCATGATGATTCCTCAAAACGTACGCCGCACGAGGCGAAACATGTGCCGCGTCAACCGAATTTCATTGGGGGGTAGGTGAGACAGCGTGTCCGACGATAGTCTGCCCGCAGAGGGGCGTGCAAATCAAGATCGGGTTAGGAAGAGATGGTTAGGGCCTTGCGGAAGCCCGTGAACTGCCCGCGATTATCGCAGGCGTGCTTGGCGCATTCCTTGCGCTATCCACGCTGCTCGTGGTCGGCGGCTATCTCGTCGTGACGCGCTGAGCCGTTTCCGAACTCGTCATGAATCAGATATGCTGCGCCATGATTTGGCCGGGCCGCGCGTCCGGCCGCGGCACGATATCGACTGACCACAGGTCGCGGTTGTCGACATCCTTCAAGGTCACGGTCATGACTTCGCTCTCGCCGTCGATATCGATGCGGCCGAAGAATTGCAGGCCGAAACACGGCGCTAGATTGTCGCCCTGCCCGGCGCCGCAGCCCTTTTGGAACATCGCCTTCGGGCCAAAGGTATTGTCGAGATCGCCGGGTACCCATGTCCCCGCATGCAGCGGGCCGGAGACGAATTCCCAGAAGGGCTCGAACTCCTGGAAGACGGCGCGGTTCGGATCGTAGTGATGCGCGGCCGTATAGTGCATGTCGGCGGTAAGCCACACGGTATTCCGGATGCCGGCGCGTTTCATGAAGAACAATAAATCGGCGATCTCGTGCTCGCGCCGCTCCGGCGGGCCGTCGCCAAGCGCAATGGCGTCTTCGCTGATCAGACCGATCGGCAAATCGGCGGCGATCACCTTCCAAGTCGCGTTGGATGCAATGAGTTCGCGCTTGAGCCACGCCAATTGCGCCGGACCCAGGATAAACGTTTCGCGGCGATCGTCGCGCCTGTTCCAGGTGGAATCGCGATAGCTGCGCATGTCGATCAGGAAGACGTCGATCAGCGGACCGTAGGCGATCTTGCGATAGACGCGCCCGGCCTGCTCCTGCACGGCGCGGATCGGCATGAATTCGTGAAATGCGCGGCGGGCTCGCGCCACCAGTTTTGACGTGCCGTCCTCGGCATAGCCGGTCTCGTCGGCAGAGCCGATCGGCGACCAGTCATTGGTCACCTCATGATCGTCCCACTGCGCGAACATCGGCACCTCAGCATGGAAAGCGCGCAGGTTGTCGTCGAGAAAACTGTATTTATAATTGCCGCGAAATTCATTGAGACTGTGGGCGACCACGGATTTTTCTTCGGTGACGATGTTACGCCAGGCCCCTCGATTCGGCAGTTGCAATTCCGATGGCACCGGGCAATCGGCATAGATGTGATCACCGGAATGAATGAAGAAATCCGGGCGGTTTTCCAGCATCGTGCGATAGGTGCGCATGCCGCCACGCGAGGGATCGATGCCCCAGCCTTGGCCTGCGGTATCGCCGGACCAGACGAACGAGACTGACCGGCGATCTGACGGTGCGGTTCGGAAATGCCCGGCCTGTACCTCTCCGACAATCCCGTTCTCGTCCATGCTTTCGAACCGCACGCGGTAAAAAATATCCTGCGCGGGCGGCAGGCCATCGAGCAGGAGCTTTGACGTGAAATCGCTGTCCGGCAGCGCATCGGCCGAAGCGGCGCGCAGGATGGTCTTGAAACTTTCCACGCTGGAGCATTCGACCTGCATCCGCGCCGGCCGGTCGGCGCGCGCCCAGATCACCGCCGAATCTGCCGAAACGTCGCCCGACTGAAGCCCACACGCGATTTGCGGACGATCCGCGGCGCGGCTCAGATACGGTCTGGCGAGACCACCCCACCCCGCTAATGCCGCCGTCGATGCCGACCGGACCAATAATTGACGGCGGGTCAGCCCTCGCTTCGCGCGTATCGAAATCGCCATTCAGAAAACCTTCGTCGAATCGCGACGAAGGTTGCCTGTGCAACTTGACTTCCAGCCGAAGGTTTTACGACGGAGCGATGACCCTTGGGGCGAAGGCGAATTCTAGAGCGTGATGACTTTCAATCGATTCGGCCAGCCCGCGATCTTGATTCACCTCTCCGTTTGGAGAGGTGCGATCTCCCTTGCTGACGCAGATCAAGCTAACTGATCACGCGTCAGCGCCTCCAGTTGCAGATGCCGCCCGATTTGCAGGGCCAGACCTGAATCCGCGTATCCAGCGCCTGCGCGTCGAGCGGATTGCTCGATCGCCGCGCCAGATTTGTGCGAGCGGTGGCGCGCGGCCGCTCCGCACGCACCTCTTTGGTTCGTGCCGCGGCAGGCGGCCGCGCGGCGTGCGCCTGCCTGAGCTTGGGGGTAATCCTCTCGGTGTGGACGACGGTCTGACGATCCGCTTTTGGTTCTGTGCGGGCCTGCGTCTCCTCACTGCCGCGATCCGCCTTCGCTTCGACCGGAACCGGCGCAAAGTGCGTCGTGGGCCCGAGCGGCTTCGGCGACAGCACTGCCTTGGAAAGGTCGAGGCCAAGGAACTCGTCGGGGCGATATTCATCCGCCATTGCCGGGCCGCCCAATACCAAAAGCCCGGTGCAAAGTGCAGCGGCAAATGCCTTTTTCAGGACCATGGGAGGCCTCCTGAAATGACTTAAAAACGGAACAACCGATCATGTAGGCGGCCAGCCAGGCAATGCCAACCGATATTGCTGGCAAGGTTACCAAGAACCATGCCGGCGGCCCAAAGTTCCGCGGCAGTTGCAAGATGCGCCTACTCGGCGGCTTGCGCGACGGGCTGCCCGGTCGCGCCCTCGAGCCGCGCGCATTCCTGGCGATAGCGCGTGACATTGGTCTCTTTGATGTGGCCGTAGCCGCGCACCAGATCGGCGGATTTCGCCAACGCCACCAGGCGCGGCAAGTCGAGCGGTTTTGTGCCCTCGAGATGACGGAAGATCATCGCTGAATATTCACCCGGCAATGCCCGCTCCATCCGCCGCTCGGCGGTATATCCGAACGGATCGAATGCCGTGCCGCGCAGGAATTTGAAGCGGGCCAGAATCTCGAACGCGCCAAGAATCCAGCCGCCGAACTCGCGCTTGCGCAAGTGCCCGGTCACCTTGTCGCGACGTGCAAATAACGGCGGCGCGAGGCTAAGCTTGAGGCCGGGCTCGCCCTCGAACTGCTCCTTCAGCGTTTTGGCGAATTCGCCGTCGCTATAAAGCCGGGCCACTTCATATTCATCCTTGTAGGCCATCAGCTTGAACAGTCCCTTCGCGAAGGCGTCGGTCAGTTCATGCGAACTGGGCGCGCTGGCCGCTTCCGCGGCGCGCACGCGCTCGACCTCGGCGAGATAGCGCTTCCCATGCGCCTCGTTCTGGTAGTCCGTCAGGAAGCGAGCGCGGAACGCGATCATCTCATCCAGCGTCCGTTTTGTGGGCGCCGAACCAGAGGCCTTGAAACGCGCCGCGCTGACGACGCGCGGCAGATCGTGCGCGGCGAGCCGTCCCCACGAAAATGCCAGCCGGTTCATCTCGATCGCCGCACCATTGAGTTCGATCGCCTTCATGATGGCTTCCAGCGATAGCGGGATCGCGCCGCGCTGGAAGGCGAAGCCGAGCATGAAAGAATTCGTGGCGATGCTGTCGCCCATCAACGCGGTGGCAAGGCCGGTCGCGTCGAGCACGTCGAGATCGCCAGGCCTGACGGCTTCGTTGAGCGCGTCACGCATCGCACCGGCCTCGAAATCGATGTCGGGATTGATCACGAAACTTGCGGTCGGCAGCAGGTCGGCGTTGACCACCGCGCGCGTGAGGCCGCGCTCGGCACGGCTCAGCGCGGGGATGCTGGTGGCGACGACAATGTCGCAGCCGAGAATGAGATTGGCGTTGCCTGGACCGATACGGACGTTGGCGAGATCATCCGACGATGGCGCGATGCGGACATGGCTCATGACCGCTCCGTTCTTCTGCGACAACCCGGTGAAGTCGAGCGTCGAGCACGCCTTGCCGTCGACATGGGCGGCCATGCCGAGCAGCGCGCCTATGGTGATGACGCCGGTGCCGCCGATACCGGTGACCAGGATATTGAACGGCCCTTCCAGCACCGGTGTTGCCGGCAGCGGCAAATCGGCAAACAGCGCCGACGGATCGGCCGCGGCGCGATCGGCCTTTCTGAGCCTGCCGCCATGCACTGTGACAAAGCTCGGGCAAAAGCCCTCGATGCAGGAAAAGTCCTTGTTGCAGTTCGACTG
>JBJMTR010000275.1:0-4929 GCA_045811565.1 Bradyrhizobium sp. | reverse complement strand
CACTGCTGAGTGATTCGGGATCGCGCATGACTGAAACGGCCGATGATCTGAGCGCCCCGCTCGGACAGGGGAAGCCGCGCCGGAAACGGCGGCGGCTGCCGTTCACCGCCATGCAGGGGCTGGCCGTCATGCTCGGCCTGTTCCTGGTCACCTTTGCCGGCTTCGCCATTTTCAACAAGGATCCGCTCGGCGGCGAGCCGATGACGCGGATCGCGATCCGTGACCTCAAGCCCGCTGAAGAGAAGCCTGCCGCAGAGCCGGCCGGCCACGGCCACGAGAGCAAGCAGGAGACCACGGAGGCGCCAAAGCAGGCTGCGTCCGGCGAGCATAAGACCGTCACCATGATCGACGGCTCCACCGGCGCACGCCACGACGTGGTGATCGGCGGCGACCGCGCCGCCGACAAGGGCGACGCGACGTCGGCAGCACCGGCCATGATGGCCGGGATCGACCCCAAGCTATTGGAGAAATCGCGCTACGGCATGATACCGGTCGTGGCAGAGGGGCTGAAGCCATTCAACGTCTATGCGGCCGATGCCGACCGCGCCAAGGCGGCGAAAATGCCGGTGGTGTCGGTCGTGATCGGCGGCCTCGGCGTCGGCGCGGCCAAAACCACCGACGCAATCATGAAGCTGCCGGGCGCGGTGACCCTGGCCTTCACCCCCTACGGCTCCGATCCCGGCAAGCTCGCCGAGCGGGCTCGCGCCCAGCGCCACGAGATATTCCTCCAGATCCCGATGGAGCCCTACGATTTCCCGGACAACGATCCGGGGCCGCAGACGCTCTTGACCTCGCTAACAACCGACCAGAACATCGACCGCCTGTACTGGCACCTGAGCCGGATGCAGGGCTATGCCGGCATCACCAATTTCATGGGCGCGCGCTTCGTGGCGACCGACGCGGCGATGCAACCGGTCATCCGCGAAGCATCCAAGCGCGGGCTCGGCTTCTTCGACGACGGCTCCTCGCCCCGCAGCATCGCGCTCCAGGTCGCGGGGAGCCTGGCAGTGCCGTTCGGCAAGGGTGACATCGCCATCGACGCGGTGCCGACCCCGACCGAGATTGACCGCGCCCTGAACAAGCTGGAATCGGTGGCTCGCGAGCGCGGCGTCGCTGTCGGCACCGCCTCCGCCCTCCCCGTCTCGATCGAACGGGTCGGCGCCTGGATCAAGACCCTGAGTGACCGGGGTATCCTTTTGGTGCCATTGACAACCGCGATGCTGAAATCAAAATCCAGCTAAATCAACGAATTGGTACGGCACGGGCCCTCGCGGAACCGTTCAAGCCTTACCGACAGCATGCGAAGGGTTTGGCGGAATGGCGCGTTACGAGGATCTGCCCTACCGAACCTGCGTCGGAGTGATGTTGATCAACCCGAAGGGTCTCGTGTTCATCGGCCGCCGCGCCGGCGGCATCGAGCACGTCGACGAGACCCATGTCTGGCAGATGCCGCAAGGCGGTGTCGATCCCGGCGAGGATACCTGGGAAGCCGCCAAGCGCGAGCTCTATGAAGAAACCAGCGTGCGCTCGGTCGAGCGGCTCGGCGAAGTTCCGGACTGGCTGATCTACGATATTCCGCGCACGGTTGCAGGACGCGCCTGGAAGGGCCGCTACCGCGGCCAGCGCCAAAAATGGTTCGCCGTGCGCTTTACCGGCAAGGACAGTGAGATCAACGTTGCAAATCCCGGCGGTGGCCACAAAGCCGAGTTCGTGAGCTGGCGCTGGGAGCCGATCAAGAACCTGACCGAGCTGATCATTCCGTTCAAGCGCCCTGTCTATGAGCGCGTGGTGAAGGAATTTTCCGCGCTCGCGGGGGGAATGATGTAATCACCGTTGTTCCGGGGCGCGCAAAGCGCGACCCCTGAAATGACGAAGAAGGAAGTCCGTGACCGACCAAAAGCCCTACCGTCCCAATGTTGGGATCGCGCTGTTCAACGTCGAAGGCCGCGTGCTGATCGGCCACCGCTTCAAGGGCGACGGACCCGAGATCATCCTGCCGGGCCTCGACTGGCAAATGCCGCAAGGTGGCGTCGATGAAGGCGAGAACCTGCGCGATGCGGCGAAGCGCGAACTGTGGGAAGAGACCAGCGTCGTCAGCGCGGATTTTCTCGGCGAGACCGATTGGCTCACTTACGAATTCCCGCCCTATGACGGCCCCCCGACCCACCGGCTGGCGAAATTCCGCGGTCAGCGCCAGAAATGGTTCGCACTGCGCTTTACCGGCCGTGATGACGAAATCGATCCGCTGACGCCGCGCAACGATCAGCCCGCGGAATTCGATGCGTGGCGATGGGAGCATCTCGATCGCGTCACTGATCTCGTCGTGCCGTTCCGCCGCGACGTCTACCGCGCAGTCGCGCAGCAGTTTGCGCCGTTCGCACGCTCATCCTAAAGCGCGATGATTTCAGCTCGTATCGTCATCGCGCTTTAGCTTTTGTTTGCGCATGATCTTTCCGGAAAACCGCCACACAGTTTTCTGGATCATGCGCTAATTCGTCGGCCCGACCGTAAACGGGCCGATCGCGATCACGTGGCAATCGCTGTCGCGCTTGACGCAATCGGCGAGCGCCGCGTTGACGGCGCTCTGCTCGTCGGCGGCTTTCAAGCCGAGGCCTGGGCGGCCTGCGGTGCCGACGGCAACCGCATTCCAGCCCATCGCATCAGCGAGCTTGCGCACCACCTCGTCGCGCGCATCGGCCACGATCGAGGGATTGCTCGCGGCATGGAAGAAGCCGGTGATCCTGAGCAAGGTCGGGATCGGCACCACGAAATTTTCGTCGACCGCGACGATCATGCAGGCGACGCCGGCGATCGCCCCGCACGATTCCAGCGAACGCCGCGTCGACTCGTCGGCCGACGATGCCCCCATCACCATGAAATACTGACCGCCAGGACCGAGCGCGACCGAGCGCGATTTCGCCGCCGGCGCGTATATGTTTTCGATGCGGACCTTGGCGGGGTCGCGCACCATCGGAAAATCCTTCGACACGAAGGCGCGCTCGGTCATTGTGTCATGCCGATACCAGGGCTGTGGCGGCATCGGCGGCTTGCCATGCGCGTAGACGATGGTGTTGCCGACCGCATAAAGCTCGCAGCGCCGCGGCGATTGCGCGGCATCCGAGCGCTTCTGGCACTGGTCGAGCGCGGCATTGCGCGCGGCATCCTCATTGGACTGATTGAGCGCGGAACCGGTGAAGCCGCCGATGTTCAGGGCGAACGCCTTGTAATCGCCGGCAGCGGAATATTCGCTGCTGAGATAGCCGCGCACGCGCTCGCTGACGAAGGGCACCATGTCCCCTGGGAATTTGCCGCCTGAGGCGGCCGGCGGCGGCATCGGCGCCGGCGTGGCCGCAGCCATCGCGGCGGGTGTCGGCATGGGCATCGGCGCCTTCGCCATCGTGGGCGTTGGGCTGGGTGCCACCGCCGCGCTCGGCGCTATGGCAGCGGCAGTCGACGGTGCCGTGGAGGTCTCGAGCTTGGTAAAATAGAGGAAGCCGCCGACGGCGATGGCGACGACGGAGACCACGCCGACCACCAGCGGCCACATCCAGTTCGGCGCAGGTGCTGCTTTTGCCACCTTCCTCACTTGCGGCGTGGCATAGGTCCCGTCCTCGCGCCGCATCGCCACCATGTAGGCGTGCACCGGTGTCGGGATGTTCTTGACCTCCTGCGCGCCGAGATCGGCAAACTGCACCGACAGCTTGTTGGCGACCTGCTCATGCACGGCGCGGGAAATGCAGATGCCGCCGACCTCGGCGAGGCCCTCCAGCCGCGCAGCGATGTTGACGCCGTCGCCAAGGAGATCGCCGTCGCGCTCGACTACATCGCCGATGGTGATGCCGATCCGGAACGACATCTGCCGACTCGTCGGGTAGGCCATGTTGCGGGTCCGCAGGGACTCCTGGATGTCGATCGCGCAGCGCACCGCGTCGACCGCGCTCGGGAATTCTGCGAGCACGGCATCGCCGGCGGTGTTGAAGATACGGCCGTTCGCCTTTGCGATGAAATCGTCGACGACGGAGCGATAGGAGGCCAGACGCCGCAGCGTCTCTTCTTCGTCTTCCGCGACCAGCCTTGAGTATCCGGCAATATCGGCTGCGAAAATCGCTGCGATCTTGCGTTTCATCTGCTACCGGCCCCCGGAACAAATTCGCCAGCGCAGAATGCCGCTATCGGCGGCCCGGTGCAACAAAGTTTCAGCGCCCGCCACGGCCGTGACGAGCGCTGAACCTATCCATTAATTTGCTGTTTGAGCCCCGGAGCGGCGCCCCGGGGCTTAGTGCATAGCTGTCGAGTTGATCTGCTGCTGGATGCTCTTGAAGTGGTCGAGCCGTTCGATGGCGCGATCGAGCTCGCCGCCCTCGTGCTCCTTCAGATTCTCTTCCATCTCCGAGATGGTCTCGGCGAACTGCGCACGGTCAAGTTCGGCCAGCGACGTCGCGACGTCGGCGAGCACGGTCAGGCCCTTTTCGGACACTTCGGCGAGGCCACCAAGCACGATGACCTTCTCGTGCCTGCCGCCAGCCGTCACGGTGAGAATGCCGGGCCGGATCGCGGCCACCACCGGCGCATGTCCTGCCAGCACGCCGAAGTCACCCTCGATGCCGGGGATGTCGACCTGATCGACCTCGCCCGAGAAGGCGAGCTTTTCCGGAGAGACGAGATCAAAGTGGAAGGTGGCCATTGGAAACCTGCGAATAGCGAGTGGCGAATAGCGAGTGACGAGTGGGAGCAGCGTCTTATTCGCTACTCGCCGTTCGCCACTTAGGCCGCTTCGGCGGCCAGCTTCTTGCCCTTCTCGACCGCCTCTTCGATGGTACCGACCATGTAGAAGGCGGCTTCCGGCAAATGGTCATACTTGCCTTCGCAGAGGCCGCGGAAGCCCTTGATGGTGTCTGCGAGGTCGACGAACTTACCGGGCGAACCGGT
>JBJMTR010000274.1:0-2701 GCA_045811565.1 Bradyrhizobium sp. | reverse complement strand
CTTGGTCATGCTTCCGCCAGCATCGGCACCATCGGGCTGGTGTCGCCGAAGCGCACGGTCTACGGCTCGCTAACGACGCCCGACCCGATCGCGCTGCATCGGCAGCTCGACGAGATCGCCGGCGACGGCGTCACGCATCTGGCGTTTGAAGCCTCATCGCACGGCCTCGACCAGTTTAGGCTCGATGGCGTGCGCATCGCCGCCGGCGGGTTTACGAATCTGTCGCGCGACCACATGGATTATCATCCTGATGTCGCGCATTACCTCGCCGCAAAGCTGCGGCTGTTCCGCGATCTCGTGGCGCCAGGCGGTGCAGCGGTGATTTCAGCCGACCATGATTGTTCGTCAGAGGTGATCGACGCCGCGGGTTCACGGAACTTGCGGATCATCCCCGTCGGCCGCAAAGCCGATGGGACGGGCGAGGGCATTCGCCTCGTTGGGGCCGACATTGAAGGCTTTGCACAGAAACTCGTGCTTGAGCACCGCGGGCGCAAGCGCACGATCAAACTGCCCCTGGTCGGCGAATTCCAGATCGAGAATGCCCTGGTTGCCGCAGGTCTTGCGATCGGAACCGGCAGCGAGGTGGATGCCGTGTTCGCAAGCCTCGAACATCTCGAAGGCGCAAAGGGCCGGCTCGAACGCGTCGGCGAACGCAACGGCGCGCCGATCTTTGTCGATTACGCCCACAAACCCGACGCGCTAGCGAAAGCCCTGCAGGCGCTGCGGCCTTATGCAAGACGCAAGCTCGTCGTGATCTTCGGCGCCGGCGGTGACCGCGATGCCGGAAAACGTCCGCTGATGGGTGCAATCGCGGCCGAGAATGCCGATAGCGTCATCGTCACCGACGATAATCCGCGCAGCGAAAATCCGGAAGCGATCCGCGCCGCGATTTTGAGCGCGGCCAAAGGCGCCAGCGAGATCGGCGATCGCGCCGAGGCGATCAGGGTGGGAATCGCCGGCCTTCAAGTCGGTGATGCGTTGCTGATCGCCGGCAAGGGCCACGAGATCGGTCAGATCGTCGGCGACAAGACGTTGCCGTTCAGCGATCATGAGGTGATTGCAGCCGCGCTTGCAGCGAGGGTCGCATGAGCGCCGCGCAGTTGTGGACAATCGCCGAGGTGGCGCGCGCCTTGCGCTTGGCAGGAACGTTTCCTGAAACCGCAATCGACTTTGTCACACAGGACAGCCGGCTGATAAAACCGGGAAGCCTGTTTGTGGCTTTGAGTGGAACGCCGAGCGGAGGCTTCGTTTCGAGTTTCGCCAGTGCGCGCGACGGATGGGAATTCGCCGCCAATGCCGAGGCGGCCGGCGCGGTGGCGATGATCGTTCCGCGCCGGATCGAGGGCGTGAGCATTCCGCAACTCGTGGTAAAGGACACGCTGCTCGATGGACTCTGGGCATTGGCGCGCGTGGCGCGCGCGCGATTCAATGGCCCGGTTATCGGGTTGACGGGCAGCGCCGGCAAGACCAGCACCAAGGAGTTTGTCGCCGCCTATCCCAAGGCCTACGCGAGCCCGAGCAGCTTCAACAATTTTTGGGGCGTGCCGCTCACGCTGTGCAACGCCAGCCCTGACGCGAGTTTGTGGGTGGTGGAAATGGGCATGAATCAGGCTGGCGAGATCGCGCGATTGAGCGAGTTGACGCAGCCCACCGTGGCGTTGGTGGTGAACGTGCAGCCGGTGCATCTCGAAAAGCTCGGCAGCCTGGAAGCGATACGGCGGGAGAAGTTGAGCATCGCGCAAGGCCTGCACAAGGACGGCGTGCTGGTCTTGCCAACCGCAATCGACGCGCCGGAATGGAATGGCAAGGTGGTCCGTTTTGGTGATGGGTCGGAAGTGCGCGAAATGGAACATTCGCCGCGCGGCGAAACCTGGGATGTCGTCGCCGAAGTGTCCGGCAAGCGGATCGAGTTCAGCCTGACGCCCGGCGCGCCGCACCGCGTTCAGAATGCGTTGGCCGCGCTCGCCGCCGTCAGTGCCGCCGGCTTGGATGAAACGGCGCTGGCGAAAAAACTCGGCGACGTCGGCATCATGAGCGGGCGCGGCGTCGGACAGACCGTTGGCGGTGTGACCGTGATCGACGACAGCTTCAATGGCAACCCGGCCAGTATGGCTGCGGCGCTCGACAGCCTGAAGGCGCATCCGGTGAAAAAGGGCCGCCGCATTGCGATCCTGGGCGACATGCTCGAACTGGGCGCCGACGCGCCGGCCTATCATCAAGCGCTGGCAAAACAGCTCTCGGGCATCGATGGCATATATTGCGTCGGCCCGTTGATGCGCCATCTGTACGACCAGTTGCCGGGAGACAAGCGCCTCGGCTGGCATGAAGACCCGGCGACGCTCGAGCCGCAGCAAGTCGCCGCGCTGCTAAGGGATGGCGACGTGGTGGTCGTCAAGGGCAGCAAGAAAATGTTCTGGGTGAACAAGTTTGCACCGGGATTGCTGGCCGCCTTGCGGGCAAGGGCGTAAAGGTGACGGCTCCGTCTGATGTTTTCGGTGACTGCCACTCGCGCCCGCGATGCGATCATGCTTAAAGGGGCGCGCCGGTTCGAGGACGAAGGCGATTGTCAACGCGCTGCGCTTCCCTGGCAAAGCCGCGCACGAAGAAGCGGGTATAGGGCATAGTGAATGTTTTACTGGCTGATCGAGCTTTCCAACACCGTTCCCGGTTTCGGGATGTTCCGAACCTTCCTCAACGTGTT
>JBJMTR010000273.1:0-6559 GCA_045811565.1 Bradyrhizobium sp. | reverse complement strand
CCTCAGGATGAGGTCCTCACGTGTGGTTGCATTGCCGGGCTTTAAGGCATGTCGGGCAAATGGGCAAAGACGCGAAGCGTCGTGGCCACCATCGCTCAACGATCGCGGTGCTAAATGGTGGGCACGCTTCGCCCACCCTGCGAGTTAGACCCTCATGGTGAGGAGGCGCGAAGCGCCGTCTCGAACCACGAGGCCCCGATCTCGCCCGCGGCCATCCTTCGAGACGACCGCTTTGCGGTCCCCTCAGGATGAGGTCCTCACGTGTGGTTGCATTGCCGGGCTTTAAGGCATGTCGGGCAAATGGGCCAAGACGCGAAGCGTCGTGCCCACCATCGCTCAACGATCGCGGTGCTAAATGGTGGGCACGCTTCGCCCACCCTGCGAGTTAGACCCTCATGGTGAGGAGGCGCGACGCGCCGTCTCGAACCACGAGGCCCCGATCTCGCCCGCGGCCATCCTTCGAGACGACCGCTTTGCGGTCCCCTCAGGATGAGGTGCTCACGTGTGGTTGCATTGCCGAGCTTTAAGGCATGTCGGGCAAATCAGTGAGCGTTTCGGTTCGCGGTCGCGCGTCTCTCGCCCAAAACACCACCAAAAACCGCTGCGCGTAAAATCGAATTTCACCAGCCAATTCAACGTGATTTGGGTCGTCCAGATCGGACGCCAAAAATAATCCGCTTCTCCTTTCCCGAAAATGATGTCCTCTCCACGTCATCCCGCCTCATGCAGAGGGGCGTACGCGTCGTCACGATACGTGGAGTGCGGGCTGCGGTGGACGCAAGCAATGTTGCGCGCGAGAGGGATCGCAGGGCGGCTTCGGCTGTGAGCGATCAATCCGCGCGGGACGAGCGGCGTTGCGGCGTACGGCAAAACCGTGTGGTCCTGGCACCCGTTGCTGGTGTCAAGCTTTGCGAAGGCGAAAGCCGCCCGACCGGGTCGAGCTTCGCCGTCAATTCGCGAAGCGACGGAGGCAAGACGAATTCGTCTCCGAGGAGAGCCCGGCATAAGCCGTCAAACCATTGCGCAGGGAAGGCCGGATGCTCTCCGCTGGACCTGTATGCTCGTGTGCGCACTTCTTTGTGCACATTGCACACGAGACCGCGGGTGCAGCGCGCACCCGGTCTTCCCTGCGCCCTCTCGTCATGGAGGGCAAGCGACCAGGCACAACTCGGGCGCGTCGCGCCGCGAGAACGCTCCGTCATATCCGCGGCTGCGACCTGATACGATTTCCGCTGATAATCGTCCCGAGGTGAGTCTAGACGCTACCGTCTCGCCTGACGGAATATTTCCGCGCTTGCCAAGGGGGCGGCGACAGGCCAGAAAAACTGCAGGAAGAAGAAACGCCAGCGGAGAACGAGTTGACCATTAAGGGCAAGGCCTACATTGCCGGCATCTATGAGCATCCAACCCGGCACGCACCCGATAAATCCACCGCACAGCTTCATGCCGAGGTCGCCAAGGGGGCGATCGAAGACGCCGGGCTGAGCAAAGCCGATATCGATGGCTATTTCTGCGCCGGTGATGCCCCTGGCGGACTCTGGCCGATGGTCGATTATCTCGGCCTGAAAGTGCGCCACGTCGATTCCACTGAAACCGGCGGCTGTTCCTACCTGATTCATGTTGGACACGCCGCTGAGGCGATCGCCGCCGGCAAGTGCTCGGTCGCGCTGATTACGTTGGCCGGCAAGCCGCGCACCGGCCCGATGGCGCCCCGCGCCGCCGGGGCCGAAGCCGATTTCGAGGCGGCCTATGGCGCTACCACGCACAATGCCTATGGCATGTGTGCCATGCGCCACATGCACGACTACGGCACCACGAGCGAACAGCTCGCGTGGATCAAGGTCGCGGCCTCCCACCACGCCCAGTACAATCCGCACGCCATGCTGAAAGACGTCGTGACTGTCGAGGACGTCTTGAACTCGCCGATGATTTCCGACCCGCTGCACCGCATGGATTGTTGCGTCGTCTCCGACGGCGGCGGCGCGCTGATCGTGACCACACCGGAAATCGCCAAGAGCCTGAAGAAGCCGCTGGTGCGCCTGATCGGCCACGGCGAAGCGACGAAAGGCCCGCGCGGCGGCAAGGATCTCGATCTCACTTACTCCGCCGGCGTGTGGTCGGGGCCACGCGCGTTCGAAGAGGCGGGTATCACGCCGAAGGACATCAAGTACGCCTCGATCTATGACAGCTTCACCATCACGGTGCTGATGCAGCTCGAAGACCTCGGCTTCTGCAGGAAGGGCGAGGGCGGCAAGTTCGTCTCCGACGGCAATTTGATTTCCGGCGTCGGCAAATTGCCGTTCAACACCGATGGTGGCGGTCTCTGCAGCAATCACCCCGTCAATCGCGGTGGCATGACCAAAATCCTCGAGGCGGTCAGGCAGTTGCGCGGCGAAGCGCATCCGAAGGTGCAGGTGCCGAACTGTGATCTGGCGATCGCTCACGGCACCGGCGGACTGTTAGGGGTTCGCCACGCCGCCTCAACCTGCATTCTGGAGCGCGTGTAATGGCAGATAGCAAGAAATATCCGGTACCGGTGACCAATCCCGAAACCGCGCCATTCTGGGAAGCCGCCAAGCAAGGCAAATTCATGATCAAGCGCTGCACCGCCTGCGGCGAGCCGCATTACTTCCCGCGCTCGATTTGCCCGTTCTGCTTCTCCGACAAGACGGTGTGGGAGGAGAGCTCGGGCGAGGCCACGATCTACACCTACAGCCTGATGCGCAAATCGCCGACCGGCCCTTACGCGATCGGCTACGTAACGCTGAAGGAAGGTCCGTCGCTGCAGACCAATTTTGTGGACTGCGATCTGGAGAAGCTGAAGATCGGCCAGAAGGTGAAGGTGGTATTCAAGCCAACCGACGGCGCGCCGCTGCCGTTCTTTACGCCTGTCTAGTTTTCCCCTTATCCCGTTGTGGGAGAAGGTGCCTTCGCGGCGCGCGAAGGCGGATGAGGGGTTCTATCCGTGGAGAGAGATGTGTCTGCGGCGACGATCCCTCACCGCAGCGAGTTTGTCGCCGGCACCGGTGTAGCCCTCTCCCACAAGGGGAGAGAGCGCACGACGGGGCACCGCAAAAGAAAAATTTCGGGAGGAAGTCCAAAATATGCCGATCAAGTACGAAGAGCTGATGGCCCTGAAAAATCTCGGCCAGAAATACGCCTATACCGACCGTGAGGTGATGCTCTACGCCTACGGCATCGGGATGGGCGCGGACCCGATCGACGAGAAGGAACTCGCCTTCGTCAACGAAGCCGTCGCTACGCCGCGCCCGCTGAAAGTCGTCCCAACCTTTGCTTCCGTTGCGGCCTGGGGCGCCGGGCCGGGCGAGATGAACCTCAACCGCGTGATGGTGGTGGATGGCGAGCGCGACATCACCTTTCACAAGCCGCTGGCCGCCGCTGCGCATATTACTGCCGACTCCAGCGTGCTCGACGTCTTCGACAAGGGTAAGGACAAGGGCGCGGTGATCCGGCATCAGACCGTGCTCAGGGACGAGAAAGGCGAGCAGCTTGCCACGCTGGTGGCTTCGCGCTTCGCGCGCGGCGACGGCGGCTTTGGCGGGCCTTCCGAAAGCCAGCCCGAGCCGCACAAGGTGCCGACCCGCGCGCCCGACAAGACGGTAGATATTTCAACACGGCCGGATCAGGCGCTGGTTTATCGGCTCTGCGGCGACCGCAATCCGCTGCACAGTGATCCCGAGTTTGCAAAACGCGCCGGCTTTCCAAGACCGATCCTGCACGGCATGTGCACCTATGGCATCACCTGCCGCGGCGTGCTGCAGACTTATGCCGACTACGATCCCACAGCCTTCAAGCAGCACATCGCGCGCTTCTCCTCGCCGGTGTTTCCCGGCGAGACCGTGACGATGGAGCTGTGGAAGGATGGGAACGTGATTTCATTCGAAGCCAAGGTGAAGTCGCGCGGCGTCACCGTGATCAAGAGCGGCAAGACGGTGCTGGGTTGAACTGGTGGCACAGCGGGCTCCACGATTGATTTCGTCATGCCCGGACTTGATCCGGGCATCCATCGATCCAAAGAGCCTTGGATGAAGAATGATGGATTGCCCGGGTCAAGCCCGGCAATGACCGCGGAAATACAAGTAAGACTGGACGGGAGAAACACCATGGGATTACTCGACGGCAAGGTCGCGATCATCACCGGCGCAGGCGGCGGGCTCGGTGAGGCCTACGCAAGACTGTTCGCGGGCGAGGGCGCGGCGGTCGTGGTCAACGACCTCGGCGGGCCGCGCGATGGCTCCGGCGCCGACAGATCGATGGCGCAAAAGGTGGTCGATGCGATCAAGGCGGAGGGCGGCCGCGCGGTCGCCAACGGCGCTGATATTTCGACCATGGCCGGCGGGCAGTCGGTGTTCGACGACGCCATCAGGCATTTCGGCCGCGCCGATATCCTCGTCAACAACGCGGGCATCCTGCTCGACGAGACCTTTGCCAAGGCCAAGGAGGCCAATTGGGACAGGGTGATCAAGGTGCACCTTAAAGGCACCTTCTGCTGCACCCAGCCGGTGTTCAAGTGGATGCGCGAGAATGGCGGCGGCGTCATCGTCAATACGTCGTCCACCTCGGGGCTCATCGGCAATTTCGGCCAGACCAATTACGGCGCCGCCAAGGGCGGTATCTGGGGACTGTCGAACGTGCTGGCGATCGAGGGCCGCAAATACAACATCCGGATCTGGACGCTCGCCCCGGGTGCGCTGACCCGCATGACCGCAGACCTGCCCCGCTATAAGGAAAACCCCGGCGCCGCCCTGGGACCGGACGGCATCGCGCCGGCCGTGCTATACATGGTCAGCGATTTGTCGGGCGACCAGACCGGCAAGGTGCTCGGCGTCTCCGGCCCGCGCGGCGTGCGCGAGATGCGAATGATGGAGATGGAAGGCTGGAAGCCGCCGCACACCGGCTGGAAGGCGCAGGATATCGTCGAACACGCCAAGGAGATTTTCTTCTCCGAGGAGCAGATCAAAAGGGGCGCGCGGCGGTTTTGACGGATTTACGTTGGTTGTCATTCCGGGGCGTCGCGGAGCGACGAGCTTTGATGTGCTATTGCACATCGGAGAATCCACAACCACGATCGGGGGTATGGAGTCCGCGCCTGCGCCTAAGTAGTCGCATCCCGGAATGACAAACGAGAGAGTGGAGACAAGAATGAAGCTCACCGCCCAGGCCGCAGGCACCTTTGCGATCGCACCCACGCCGTTCCACGACGACGGCCGCATCGACGAGAAATCGATCGATCGCCTGACCGACTTCTATGCCGAGGCCGGCTGCGACGGCGTCACGGTGCTGGGCATTTTAGGCGAGGCGCCAAAGCTCGATTCCCGCGAGGCCGAGCAGGTGGCAATCCGCTTCGTGAAGCGCGCGAAAAACATGCAAGTGATCGTCGGCGTCTCCGCCCCGGGATTTGCCACCATGCGCTCGCTGGCGAAGGCATCGATGGATGCCGGCGCTGCCGGCGTGATGATCGCGCCGCCGCCGCACTTGCGCACCGACGATCAGATCGTCGGCTACTTCAAGCAGGCGCAGGAAGCGATCGGCGACGAGATTCCCTGGGTGCTGCAGGACTATCCGCTAACCTTGACGGTTGTATTCACGCCCACGGTAATCCGCAGAATCGTGATGGACAGCCCGTCCTGCGTGATGCTCAAGCATGAGGACTGGCCGGGGCTGGAAAAGATTTCGGCGCTGCGCGGCTTCCAGAAGGACGGCTCGCTGCGGCCATTATCCATTCTCGTCGGCAATGGCGGCCTGTTCCTCGATTTTGAAATGGAGCGTGGCGCCGATGGTGCGATGACCGGCTACGCTTTCCCGGAACTCCTGATCGACGTCGTAAAACTCTCGAAGGCCGGCAAGCGCGATGCCGCGCACGATCTGTTCGACGCGCATCTGCCGCTGATCCGTTACGAGCAGCAGCCCGGCGCCGGCCTCGCCGTGCGCAAATACGTGCTGCAGAAGCGCGGCGTGATCGCTTCCAGCGCGCAGCGCAAGCCCGGTGCCACCATCACCGCGCAGGCGAGGGCGGAGGTCGATTATCTGCTGTCGCGGGTCGCGCGCGTCGACCACCGCGCCAATTTTCAGCCGCAATCCAGCGCGGCGGGCTAACAGTTCCTCATGGTGAGGAGCGCGGCTTCGCGCGCTCGGGACGATGCGACGCATCGCCAGGAGACCATGAGGCCGAGACATTCCCATCCTTTGAGACGCGGCCAAGGGGCCGCTCCTCAGGATGAGGTTCTGAGGAGTGAAGCGTTATGGCTGAGATCGTCACCCCGCGTCCTGCGTCCACCATCCTGCTCCTGCGCGACAACACAGCGCGCGCTCTCGACGGCAAGAGCCGCGACGAGATCGAAGTCTTCATGATGGTCCGCCACTATGAGATCGACTTCAACTCCGGTGCGCTGGTGTTTCCTGGCGGGAGCGTTGACAAGGACGACAAGGCGATCATCGCCAACCCTGCACTCTATTCCGGCGGCGAGGGGCTCGATGAGAGTAGTTTAAGTTTCCGCATCGCCGCGATCCGCGAGACTTTTGAGGAAAGCGGCATACT
>JBJMTR010000272.1:0-2910 GCA_045811565.1 Bradyrhizobium sp. | reverse complement strand
GTCGGCGTGAACATCGGCGCCACCGTCCTGCGCTGAGCCGAGTGCCGGGGCTGGTCCATGGCGATAAAACTTTCGCGGCGCAAATCGGGCGCCACGTCGCGGATGGTGATGCCACCTAGCGATGCCGCCGACGAGAACACCGAATGATTGGTTTCGATGTCCATGATATCGTTGTATCTGGTCACCGACCAATACGGCCCGAACATGCTGTCCTTGCAGTAGTGCACCGGCTCTTCCCGGCGCAGCCGGTCGAAATAAGGCCAGAATGCATCGGTCTTGAACAATTCAGGGTCGCCGGGATCAAACTCCTCGAGCGGGATCGACCAGGCCCGTTCGCGCGCGTTTTGCTGGCTGTGGACGAGTTCGTCCTGGGCGAGTTCGATAGTCCCGTGCATGCGCGGCTCCCTGACTGTTCCACTGCCCGAGGGTGGTCCCCTGACGGGTCGGCGTTTTGGGGAATTACAGCCCGTCGCGTGCGTCAGGGCAAGCGAGAGTTTGGCGCATTTGGCCGCATCGAGCGGCAATCCCGCCAATGCCTCTTTCCAGTCGTTTCGGCCCGTGACAAGCTGATTTGCAAAGAATAAGGCTGTGCGCGAGCAAGCCATTTGCCGGAGGCCGCCCGACCATGATTCCCAACACGCCACGGATGTTCAATTTCGATCTAGGCGAGACTGCCGACGCGATTCGCGAAACCGTACTCGATTTCTCGAGCAACGAGATCGCGCCGCGCGCCGCCGAGATAGACAGCAGCAATCAGTTTCCGCGCGACCTCTGGCCGAAGATCGGCGCGCTTGGCCTGCACGGTATCACTGTCGAGGAAGAGTATGGCGGAAGCGGGCTCGGGTATCTCGAGCACTGCATCGCGGTCGAGGAAATGTCGCGCGCATCGGCGGCCGTCGGGCTGTCGTATGGTGCGCATTCCAACCTCTGCGTCAACCAGATCCGCCGCAACGGCAACGATGCGCAGAAGCGAAAATATCTGCCAAAGCTGATTTCGGGAGAACATGTCGGCTCGTTGGCGATGTCGGAGCCAAATGCCGGCTCCGACGTGATCTCAATGAAGACGCGCGCCGAGAAGAAGGGCGGCCGCTTCATTCTCAACGGCAGCAAGATGTGGATCACCAACGGACCGGTCGCCGACACGCTGGTGGTCTATGCCAAGACCGATCCTGACGCCGGACCACGCGGCATTACCGCCTTTATCATCGAAAAAGGCATGAAGGGATTCTCCACCGCGCAAAAGCTCGACAAGCTCGGGATGCGCGGCTCCGACACCTGCGAACTGGTGTTCGAGGATTGCGAAGTGCCGGAAGACAACGTGCTGAGTGAAGTCGGCCGCGGCGCCAACGTGCTGATGTCCGGCCTCGATTACGAGCGCGCAGTGCTGGCTGCGGGCCCGATCGGCATCATGCAGGCGTGCATGGACGTGGTGATGCCCTATGTGCATGAGCGCAAGCAGTTCGGCCAGCCGATCGGCACCTTCCAATTGGTGCAGGGCAAGATCGCCGACATGTACACCACGATGAACGCGTCGCGCGCTTACGTGTATGCGGTGGCAAAAGCCTGCGACCGCGGCGAGACCACGCGTGAGGACGCGGCGGGCGCCATTCTCTATGCCGCCGAAAAGGCAACGCAATGCGCGCTCGACGCCATCCAGCTGCTCGGCGGCAACGGCTATATCAACGATTACCCGACCGGGCGGCTGTTGCGCGACGCCAAGCTCTACGAGATCGGCGCCGGCACCAGCGAAATCCGCCGCATGCTGATCGGGCGGGAGCTGTTCGACAAGTCGGCATAGAGCACGCCGGACGGATCGGTTTCTTGCCGCCGGAATTGTCAGCTGCACAGCTCTGCGCCGCTCGCGACTTCATCACTGCGCCAGATTGTTGACCTTCTGAACCCAGGCGCGCACGTCGGCGAGCACATCGGGCAGTACCGCCTTGACCTCCTGCACGGTCATGCCGGCCTTGATCCGGGGATCGTAGAGCAGGTTTAAGATGTACTGGTCGTAGACGTCGAAGTAGCCCATCGAGACGTTGTCGTTGAACATGGTCCAGGGCACGGTAGCGGTATCGTTGATCGGCCCCAGCGACTGCAACAACTCCTCATAGGCGCAATCCAGGAAAACGAAATCGCCATTGTCGACGGTGAGGATTACGTCGGAATGCTCGATCTCGAAGTTCTCGTTCTTGCGGAAGCCGGACAGGCATTGCGGATCGAGGGAGGAGCGGATCTCGCGTGCCCGGTCGCTGCCGTAGAATGTCGACATGGTGCGGTAGAGATCGCGGTCGCGCACCAGCTTGACCCGCACGTTGGCGTCCTCGCTGCGCTCGGTCATGGCGATATCGAGATGCTGGACCCGCGCGGCGATGTCGGCGACGATGTTCACGAGCTGGGTTTTACGGTCGGCGCGGTTACCGTCGGCGAACACGCGCACCGGCCCGCCATATTTGCGGATGCGGTCGACGCGGCCGGCGAGGTGATATTCGGCGCCGAACGCCGTCTTCATAAAGCCTTCGGTGATCTCGCCATCAGTGAAGACCTTCTTCTCGCCGCGCTGGCGCGACGCCACCGCCGGAATTTCCGCCGATGCGGCAGGCGGCGCGAACATGTCGGGCACGATCGCGGTCAAGACGACCGCGAGGACCAGGAAAAATTGGAATCGGCGATCTCGGCGCATTGCAACGACGCTGCCGCAATCGGCAGATGCGCGCAAGCTTTGATCGGGCGTACCGCGTATACCGGCGCCTGTTCCTCCCCGCCGCGCTAGTTCCTCACCACCACCGTGGTGCCGACCGAGACGCGGCTGTAGAGGTCGGTCACGTCCTCGTTGGTCATGCGGAAACATCCCGATGATACCGCCTGTCGTATATTATAAGTTTGGTTGTTGGTGTTGTTGGGATATAGTGT
>JBJMTR010000271.1:0-9780 GCA_045811565.1 Bradyrhizobium sp. | reverse complement strand
GCGTGGTTAATCCCTATTTCGCGAATGCATACGAGTCGCAGGGACCACGCTACAAGCGATACCGCCGGGTTTATTGAGCTAATCGAGTTCGACCACTTTGCCGTCGATCAGTGACACTCGACGGTCCATCCGTCCGGCGAGGTCCATGTTGTGGGTCGCAATCAGCATCGTGACTCGCGTCGCCTTCACCAACTGCATCAGCGCATTGAACACGTGATCGGCGGTGTGCGGGTCGAGATTTCCGGTCGGTTCGTCAGCAAGTAGCGCCCGCGGCGCGTTTGCCACCGCGCGCGCGATCGCAACGCGCTGCTGCTCGCCGCCGGAAAGTTCGGCCGGGCGGTGCGTGATGCGGTCGCCGAGTCCGAGATATGCGAGAATTTCAGTCGATCGCTTCACCGTCTCGGCGCGTCTCAGGCCGCGGATCATCTGCGGAAGCATGACATTTTCGAGTGCGGAGAATTCCGGCAGCAGCCGGTGCGACTGATAGACGAAGCCGATGTCGGAGCGGCGGATCTGAGTGCGCTCGGTGTCGGAGAGTTGCGAGGTCGGCACGCCCGCGACATAGACTTCGCCGTCGTCGGGGCTTTCCAGCAGGCCCGCGATATGCAGCAGCGTCGATTTGCCTGAACCTGATGGCGCCACCAGCGCCACCGACTGCCCCGCCCATAACGCCAGTTTGGCGCCGTCGAGGATAGTCAGCGTCGCCTCGCCCTGCCGGTACTGCCGCTTTATCTCATGGAGATAGATAACCGGTACATCTTCTGCCTCCTCGGCCATCTCGTCCTCACTCGTACCGGAGCGCATCAACGGGATCGAGGCGCGCGGCGCGCCAGGACGGATAAAGCGTCGCCAGGAAAGATAGCGTCAGCGCCATGATCACGACCGCGCTGGTCTCGCCGAAATCGACCTCGGCCGGCAGTTTCGACAGGAAATACAGCGTGGGGTCGAACAATTCCGTGTTGGTGAGCCAGGACAAAAATTGCCGGATCGATTCGATGTTCAGGCAGATCAACATCCCGACCAGAAAGCCGACGATGGTGCCGACCACGCCGATCGAAGCACCCGTTATCAGGAAAATCCGCATGATCGAACCCTGCGAAGCACCCATGGTGCGCAGGATCGCGATATCCTGGCCCTTGTCCTTCACCAGCATGATCAGGCCGGAGACGATATTAAGCGCAGCGACCAGCACAATCATGGTCAGGATCAGGAACATCACGTTGCGCTCGACCTGAAGCGCGTTGAAGAAGGTCGAGTTGCGCTGCCGCCAGTCGACCAGGAACACCGGCCGGCCCGCAGCTTCGGTGACGGTCTTCCGGAAGGTGTCGATCATGTCAGGATTGGTCGTGAACACCTCGATCGCGGTGACGTCGTTGTTGCGGTTGAAATAAGCCTGCGACTCCGCCAGCGGCATGAACACGAAACCGGCGTCATATTCCGACATGCCGATCTCGAACACAGCGGCGATCTTGTAGGGTTTGATGCGCGGCGTCGTGCCCATCGGGGTTACCGCGCCGCGCGGAGCAACCAGCGTGATACTGTCGCCGGCATGCAGCGACAATTGATCGGCGAGCCGGCGGCCGATGGCGACGCCCTGCCCCTCGTCAAATCCTTCTAACGTGCCTTGCTTGATGTTTTTGGCGATCGAGAACAAGCCGTTCAGATCCTCAGCACGCATGCCGCGCACCAGCACGCCGGAGGCGTTGAACGCCGAGGACGCCAGCGCCTGCCCGTCCACCACCGGCGCAGCGAGGCGGATACCCTGAACCTGGCTGATCCGTTCGGCGACGTCCTTCCAATCGGTCAGCGGCGATTCCAGCGGTTGCACCAGAAGGTGCCCATTGAGGCCAAGGATTTTGTCGAGCAGTTCCTTGCGGAAACCGTTCATGACAGCCATCACCACGATCAGCGTGGCGACGCCGAGCATGATGCCGAGGAAGGAAAAACCGGCGATGACGGAAATGAAACCTTCCTTGCGACGTGCCCGCAAATACCGTCCGGACAGCAGCCACTCGAATCGAGCAAAAGGCGGGGTTCGGACTGGTTCGTTCATGGTCTCATCCATATTTCGATAATCCCATGATTCGCGGCAAATGTGGCCGGATTGGCCAGCCAACAAGTGCCCGGTGGATAAACTTTATCCGACTATCCGTGCGACGATGTCGTCGAGGCTCATGTTCTCGCGCGCGCCGTCGCTGCGCCGCTTGATCTCGATCTTGCCTTCGGCGAGCCCCTTGGGGCCAACCAGAATCTGCCAGGGAATGCCGATCAGGTCGGCGGCGGCGAATTTGGCGCCGGCGCGCTGGTCTGTATCGTCATAGAGGACATCGACGCCCTTCGCCAACAATTCTCGATAAAGCTTCTCGCAAGCGGCATCGGTATCGTCCGAGCCCTGCTTCAGGTTCAGGATCACAGCCTTGAACGGGGCGACGGCTTCCGGCCATTTGATGCCGGCGTCGTCATGGCAGGCCTCGATGATCGCGCCGACCAGGCGCGAGACGCCGACGCCATAGGAGCCGCCATGGATCGGCACTTCGGCGCCGTCGGGGCCCGCGACCAGTGCCTTCATCGAGTCGGAATATTTGGTGCCGAAATAGAAGATCTGGCCGACCTCGATCCCGCGCGTGTGCACCCTCTTGGCGGTGGGCACCTCACTCTCGAAGCGCGCGGAGTCGTGGACGTCCTCGGTCGCGGCATACACCGACGTCCATTGCTTTATGATCGGTAATAGATCGCCGTCATAGTCAACGTCGTCCGGCGGGATCGGCAGATTGAGCACGTCGCTGTTGCAGTACACGCCGGACTCGCCGGTTTCCGCGAGCACGATGAACTCGTGGCTGAGGTCGCCGCCGATCGGGCCCGTTTCGGCACGCATCGGGATCGCCTTCAATCCCATCCGCGCGAAGGTACGCAAATACGCGACGAACATCCTGTTGTAGGAACGCCGCGCCGCGGCTTCATCGATGTCGAACGAATAGGCATCCTTCATCAAGAATTCCCGGCCGCGCATCACACCGAAACGCGGGCGCTGCTCGTCGCGGAATTTCCACTGGATGTGATAGAGATTGAGCGGCAGGCTTTTGTAGGATTTGACGTAGGCGCGGAAGATCTCCGTGATCATTTCCTCGTTGGTCGGTCCGTAAAGCAGTTCGCGCTTGTGCCGGTCGGTGATGCGCAGCATTTCCGGGCCGTAGGCGTCGTAGCGGCCGCTTTCGCGCCAGAGGTCGGCGAGCTGCAGCGTCGGCATCAACAGTTCCAGCGCGCCGGCGCGGTCCTGCTCCTCACGCACGATTTGCTCGATCTTCTTCAGCACGCGAAAGCCGAGCGGCAGCCAGGCGTAGATGCCGGCCGCCTCTTGCCGTATCATGCCCGCGCGGAGCATCAGACGATGCGAGACGATTTCCGCCTCTTTCGGATTCTCCTTCAAGATGGGCAGAAAAAACCGCGACAATCGCATGGGCAGCACTCAGGGAATCAGTTGTGAACGCGAGAGGGGTGCAGTGAAACCGGATCGGGTGCGAAAACACAAGGCCGCGGATAGCGAAATAGCCGCCAAATCAGCCGATTTGCGGCCATTTCATCGATGAAACCCACCGCGCAATTGAGGCGCGAGCCGGTCAACCCTGGAGCCTGTCAGCGCACCTCGAAGTCGTCTTCCAGTGAAACCTTGTGAAAATCCGTGACCAGCGCGTCGATCCGCATGTGCCAACGGCCGGGAAACGGAAGCGGCACGTCCCGCACGTGCCAATAGCCATCGGGCCCGAGCACCGCCTTGCGCTCCAGCGGTTCGATGCCGCGTTCGGGCAAACTCAGCGTTAAGGTCGCCTCCTTGGCCGGAAGCGGCGTGGCATCACCGGTCATCAGCTGCAGCATAAAGTCGTCTGAACCCACCCTGCCTGGCGAGATCAGCACCTGAAACATCGCCGCATCGGTATGGATGTGGACGGCCAGCGGCGCGTGTATCGACGTGGCGAGCGCCCGCGGCGGCGGTGTAAAGCGCCAGCCCGCGACGACGGCAAAAATCCCTAGCATCAGCAAGCATTCGATCAGGATCGATCCGCGCAGCGGCCGCGTATTGCCGGGATCGGCGGCAACCGCCGGTGTTAGCCAAAAACGGTTCAAGACCGCGAGCGCGAGCAACAGAATGACGAGCGCCAGTTTGACCGACAGGATGATGCCGTATTTGGTTTCGATCAGCGCGCCAACGGTTTCGAGTTGGATGACCGCGAGCACGATGCCGGTCAGCACCAGCAGGCCGACGACCGGCACCGCCCATGCCGAGAAGCGATTGAGCGTGTAGAGCAGCGATGACGTTGGACTGCGCGCCATCGCCGCCAACGGCGCGAGCGCGCCGGCCCAGTAAGCGATACCCACGCCATGGACAAACACCGCCGGTCGCGTCAGCCATTGTGGAGACGCGGTCGCGGCGTGCCCGCTCGCAGCGAGCGAAAGGCCGACGCCTGCCATGGCCACAGCCGTAAGCACGCGGGCGATCGTCATGGTCGAGCTTCGCCATGCAAGCCGAGCTGTTGCCATCGCCGCGAGCGCGATCAGCAGCGACGGCCCGAGGCTGGTGGCAAACCCATCGATCCATGGTGCTAACGTCACTATGGCGCTTGGTGGAAGACCAAGCAGATCGAGGCCTTGCAGGCCGAGCGAGACGACCGCGCTGATCAGACCAATAACCAGCGAGCCAAGGATCACCGTCGAGCCGCTTGGGGCCTGCCCGATCCAGGCGGCGAAAAATACCCCGCCGACGCCGGCGAACAGGCCGAGATAGACCCCGATCCGCGCCAGCCAGACCAATCCTGAAACAGAGCTGCCGTTCTCTTGTGAAGCGCCGGTCACGGCGCCGATCGAAAACACCAGCGATCCCGCGACGGGATGTCCATCCTGCGACACCACGCGATAGCTGAGGACCTGTGTGCCGCGCGGCAGACTGTCAGGCAATGTGACGAAAACAGATTGGTCGGCGGCGCGTGTCGCGACGTCCCGGGCGCGGCCCTTGGCATCGATCAGGCTGACCACCGCCGGCGTTACGCTCTCGTTGAAGTGCAGCTGCACTGCCTTCGGCGCGTGAGCCAGCACGCTGCCGTCACCCGGCTCCGCTGACACCAGCGAGGCATGCGCGAGGGCGCCGGTTGCGAAACAGAGCGCCGACAGCAGCAGCGCAAGAGCCGCAATGACGCGTGACATTTGGGTTCAGGGCGTCGGCATCAGCTTGGCGCCCGGCGCCGGCGACTTGCTGTCATGGTCATGGCCGCCATCGTTTTCGGCGGGAATATCGATCCAGCGGCTAACTCCCTGCTCGCATTCCTGCACGACCGGAAAATACAGCGTGGTGTTCGGCTTCAGCCCGCCGGTGAGGAACGTGCTGATGACGAATTCGTCGTAATTGTCGTCGGCGAGGCTTCCCCCGCTCCACGCGACTTCCTTGACGCCTTCGGAGAGTTTACTGCCATGATAGTCATATTCGCCGATATATTTGCCCTTGATCGCTTCGACGGTCCAGCCGGGCTTCGGCATTGGCTTCACTGCGATCACGCCCTCGGGGATTTGCACGCGGATCTTGATCGTGGCTGAACCCCCGCAGCCGTGCGGAACGGCGAACACTGCCTTGTAGTACGAGCCGATCGCGGCCTGCTTGTTTTCCAGCGTGACATGCGCGCCGGCGGGTGATGCGGCGAGCGCAGCGACGGCGATGAAAAATGCTGCCTTCCTCATATCCGACCTCACATCTTCATGCCGGAATGATCGGGCATCTTTTTCATGTCGTGACCGGCACCCGCAGGTCCTTGCGCGCCGACGCCTTGCACGTCGAGCGACACCGTCACCTTGCCGGCCTTCTCGAATTCGAGCGTGACCGGCACCTTGTCGCCCTGCTTCAGTGGACCCTTCAGGTCGAACATCATCAAATGATAGCCGCCAGGCGCAAGCTTCACGGTCTTGCCAGGTTCGATCGTCAGGCCCTTTTCGAGCGGGCGCATCGTCATCACGCCGTTCTTGGTGGCCATCTCATGAACCTCGACCTTCCCCGCGATATCGCCGGAACCGTCGATGAGCCGGTCCGGCGCCGAGCCCTTATTCTCGATCGTCAGGTAGCCACCGGCGATCTTCGCCCCGCTCGGCGTCGCGCGGCTCCAGGCTTGGGTAATGACGAGATCGCCGGCCTTGACCTCCTGCGCAAGCGCAGGCGCGGCCAACAACAGGAACAGGGCGGTGGCATAGGCAAGCATAGGCGCTTTGTTTTTCATGATCGGCTTTCGATTCCCATTAAGACTGCGTTGAGTTTGTCCAGCAGGGACGTCTTTCGATTTTGCTTTCATGCTGGTTCTTTCTCCGTGCATGGATCCCGGAATACGTCGCGGCGCTCGACGGTGCGAGCGTCGTTGGCATCTACCATCTGTACTTCATACCGGCGTACACGGCCCTTCCGGTGCCTGGTTCAAACAGGGGCGACGTTGCGGTTGCCCGATTGATAATGCTCGCACTAGCGATATAGGCCTTGTTCGCGATATTGCGTGCTTCGATATAGCCCGAAACCGGGCCGCCATTGTCGAAGCCCGCCTTGAAACCCCAGATCGCGTACGGCTCAGTCTTCAGAGTATTCGCACTGTCCACGAAATAGGCCTGCGGCACCCATTCAAGGTTCGGCCCGAAATAGATACCGTTCGGATTCTTGTAGAGTAGCTCGGCGCGGATATAGTGCCGCGGCGCTCCCGGCAGGATGTTGTTGCCGAAAATAGGATCGTTGTCGAACCGGAAATCGTTCAGCGTGTAGGCGAGATTCAGCCAAATTCTGTCTGGCATAGGCCCGCTATCGAGAATACCGCGAAAAATCGCAGCACCCGCGCCGGCTTCGATGCCCTGATGAACGGTGCGATCGGCGTTAGTCACGTTGCAGTTGCCAAACGCGCTGAAGAGACACTGCAATTCATCCCGGATGTCAGCGCGGTAGGCCGTAATTTCCCACGAATAATCCGGCCGCTTCATCCGTGTGCCGATTTCGTAAGTGGTGGCGGTTTGCGGCCTGATCAGGAAAAATGGAATAGTGGGATTGTTCGGATCCGAGAAAGCTGGCGCGGAGCTTTCGCCAAAGCTCGGCACCTCGGCACTACGAGAGATGTTGCCGAACACCTGCCAGGTCGGATCGACGTCCCACAGCAGGCCGACCTTCGGGCTCCACAGACTGAAGGTACTGCGGCCGTCGACGTCGCCATTGCTCGAAAAGTTCACGTGCTGGTCGCGCACCGCAAACAGATATTGCGTGCCCGCCACGAACGCGACTTTCGGTACGAAGTAGAATGAGTTTTCCGCATAGGCCGAGTAATTTTCCGGCTTCTGCACCAGCGATGAAGTCGGCGCCCCTTTGAAACCGCCTATGTTGACGAATTGCTGCGCATCGATGGTGCCGTTCAGGATATTGAAGCCGGCAACGAATCTGTTGCGAAACCCGCCGATGAACCGGTCATCGGTGAGCTTTGCGAAGCCGCCATAGTCGCGGTAGCGGTAGTCGAGCCACTGAAAGATCGGATGCATCAGGTGCCGGTCAAGCCCGAAGGCCCCGAGCTCAAGCTTTGTATCTTCAAAACGGATCGTGGTCTTGTTGGCCAGTCTTACCGTGTCAATGTTCCGCTGCCAGTCGTTGGCGACATTGATGGGGGCCGCCGTCGTCGGCGTCGAAAGTGCCGAGTCCTTTGTCACCGACCCCGGAATGCGCTGCCGGACCTCGTTGGCGTTCAGGTAGAAGCGGGTCTCCACATCCGGCGAGAACTGGTAGCCGACATTGCCGCTGACACGCGTGCTGCTGCCAAAGCTGTGATCGCGAAAGCCGTCTGAAGTCTGGGTCGAGGCGGTAACAAAACCATTCCATGGGCCGTTCACGCCGCCAGCATTCGCTTGCAGCCGCTTAAATCCGAACGCACCGAAATCAACTGACGCGCCATTTGAAAACGGATCGCGGCCGCTCGCCGTGACGAAGTTGACGGCGCCGCCGAGAGAATTCGCGCCGAACTGTAGTGCATTGGCGCCCTTGTAAACCTCTACGTATTTGTAGGCGGTCGGATCGATTTCCTGAAAATCGCCGTAGCCGTCGGATGTGTTGATCGGAATGCCATCCATATAGAGCTGCACGCCGCGCAAATGAAAATTGCGCGATAGACCGGACCCCCGGATCGAAAGCCGCGTATCATCGCCCCATTTCGGCTGCGCAAACACACCCGGCACGTAATCCAGAATGTCCTTGATGGTATTTGCGACTGTCGAATTTTTGTAGGCCTCGGCTGGGACCAGCGCGACGCCGCCCGGCGTTTGATTTATTTCCGCCAGCGCCTGCTGCACGGTCAAAACTCCTAGCGCCGCCGGCGCACCTCGGCCCTGATCGCTGGCAATCTGCGGCGCGGTCGGGGCGCGAGCGGGCCGAGGCGCGCGCGCCGATCGCGTGGAGGCGCGTGGCGGACGGACAGCCGTGGCACGCTTCTGCTCCGGAGCGGTGACGGTCACGGGGGGCAGAGTTTCCCCTGGGGTTTGGGCGCCGGCGACGACCGGCAGAACGAGAACGGTGGCAGACGCAAACAAGAAGCTGCGCGCAAGCGCGTTCCGCGGCGAATGAATACGAAACATGGAATGATCCTGACGCCGGCACTGCGGCCAGCCAGCTCAATTGCATCGACTGGCGCAGCCAGGCCGCGCCAGTCGTGACGGTATGGGGTGGTCAGGAAATCGACGGCGGCGCGCGCGCCTGGGGGTGGGAGCCGGCCCCGAAGCCAAGCCGGCCGGGCGCGAAATCGAACCATGCCACCCACTCGGACTGGCGGTCGAAGGCGATCGCGGCGGCGGTCTTGGGCACATCGACCGGCGCACCGGTCTGCAGCACGCTGCACACCGCACAGCAGCCGTCGTGGGCGCGATCGTCAGCCTGATCGGTCTGGCCCGGGGTCGAAGCGGCATTGCCGTGACAGATCACGGCCCCAGCCAGCGGATCGGCGGCCGCGAGGCTGGCCGCCCAGCATGCGCCAATGGGTGCGAAAATCTGCACCACCACGGCGATCAGGACGATGGGAAGAAATTTCTTCAGCCGCCGGCGCATCGTACACCTATCCGATTGCCCATTAACCACTCAGCTAGCCCTGAGTCGAGACCGGACCCCTCCCTTTATCTTGCGGGCGCGAGGGAAATAACCTGACCGCTGCGGTGTATCGCGATCGGCCTCATTCGTCCCCTATCTCTTTACCCGTAACCGGTTTCGGCAGGCCGAAGTGCAACCTGAAACGGCGAAATTGCGATCATTTCGCAGATTGCTCGAATTTTGAACAATCGTTGCCGAAAATGGTGACAGGACGAACAAGATGGTCTACCAATCCGGGCTCAGGCTGGCCGCAAGGCTGACGTCTGGTGGTCCAAGTCTCGGGAGGAGCCCGACGCGCACAAGCAGCGTCACCCCATCAATCAAGACCAAATCCGAATTTTTGGGGGAAAACAGGGTCGACACAATTTTTAGAGCAGGGCTAATCGCCCTGCTCTTTTTTTTGCCGACAATCGCGCGGTGAACAGGTCGCGTGAAGAAAGCGCCTCGACAAAAATCAAACGACCATCATGGCCTCACTAACCTGATCGAGCGCAGCTTTGAGCTCGCGGCCAAGCGTTGCGAGGATCTGACACCCCTGGTCTATCGCCGGCTGTTCGCGAACACCCGGAGGCCGAAACCATGTTCCGCAGCCAGGGCAGCGAGCTCGTCAAGGGCTCGATGCTTTCGCTGGCCATCAATGCGATCCTCGATTT
>JBJMTR010000270.1:0-13521 GCA_045811565.1 Bradyrhizobium sp. | reverse complement strand
TGGTGCAGCCAAAAGGCGAGGGCAAGATCGTCGCCTATAATGGAAGCGGCCGCGCGCCGATGGCCGCAAAAGCCGAATGGTATCTCGAGCGAAAAATCCACTCGGTGCCGCTTACCTCGGCGCATGCCGTCAGCATTCCCGGCGCGATCGATGCCTGGGCGACCATCCTGCGCGACCACGGCAAGTTCGGCCTCGATAAATTGCTGCAACCTGCGATCAAGGCCGCGGAAGAAGGCTATCTGGTAGCGCCGCGCATCGCCTTCGACTGGAAGAACCAGTTCGAGAAATTGAAGAACGGCACCAACACCGCGCGCTATCTGTTGCCGCATGGCAGACCCGCGGTCGCCGGCGACGTGATCTATCAGCCGGAGCTCGGCAAGACGTTGCGCGCGGTCGCGAAAGACGGCCGCGACGCGTTCTATACCGGCGCCATCGCCGAGGACATGGTCGAGACCTTGCGCGGGATCGGCGGCCTGCACACGCTGGAAGATTTCGCCGCGCATAGCACCGAGACGACGTCGCCGATCGGCACCATGTACAAAGGTCACGATGTCTGGCAGTGCCCGCCGAACGGCCCGGGCATCACCATGCTGGTGATGCTGAACATCCTGTCCCGCTTCGATCTGACGAAGTTCCCCGCGCTCAGTGTCGAGCGGCTACATCTCGAGGCCGAGGCCGCACGGATCGCCTACATGATGCGCGAGCAGTACATCGGCGATCCCAAACACGTCCTTGTCGATGTCGCCGGAATTCTGGCCAGGGAATTTGCCGACGAGCATATCAGGAACATCCGGATGGACCGGCTGCTTGATCTGCCGAACGTGGCGCCGCCGATGAATCCCTCCACTATCTACGTCACGGTGGTCGACAAGGATCGCAACGTCTGCTCGTTCATCAATTCGATCGCGCATTCCTTCGGTTCGGCGATCGTATCCAACAAGACAGGCATCCTGCTGCAAAACCGCGCCGGCGGCTTCCGCATTCAGCCCGGCCATCCCAATTGCATCGCACCGGGCAAGCGGCCGCTGCACACGATCATCCCGAGCCTCGCCACCAGGAACGGCCGCGCCATCATGCCTTTCGGCGTGATGGGCGGGCAATATCAGCCGGTCGGTCAGACCCACGTGCTGACCAACATTCTTGATTATGGCTGCGACGTGCAGGAAGCGATCGATATGCCGCGCGGCCTGCATTACGAAGGTGTCTATCAGCTCGAGGACAGCGTTCCGGCCGAGATCGTCGAGGGCCTGAAGAAGATCGGCCACAGGACTACCAGCGTGGTCGGTCCGCTCGGCGGCGGTCAGGCGATCTGGATCGATTGGGACAAGGGAACGCTGACCGGCGGTTCCGATCCGCGCAAGGATGGTTGCGCGCTGGGATATTGATTGCTGTTTTTCCTGCTCTGCTGATCACGTCGTCGGCACAATGGCGGAACCAGCGCCGCTCACGGTGCTGTGCTCATTTTGTCGGAACATCCCCTCATCGCCTTTGTTAGGGGCGAAGAGGCGCCGGCGTGCGCCGCTATTTTCTCGCGGCGGAGGCTGTCATGGACGACAAGACAAACCCGCAATCGCGCTCCGGATTTGATCGACGCTCCTTTATGGCGGGAGCCGCCGGCAGTGCGATGATCCCGCTGACGGCCAGGGCGGCCGCACCGGCACCAAGCACTCCTTCGGTTCAAGATCCCTCGCTCCCCGTCAGCGTCACGCTTCGCATCAACGGCGCGACCAGATCTCTCACCATCGATGCCCGTACCACGGTGCTCGACGCGTTACGCGAACACATCGGCTTGACTGGCAGCAAGAAGGGCTGCGATCACGGCCAATGCGGCGCCTGCACCGTGCTGATCGAGGGCCGTCGCGTGTTGTCGTGCCTGACATTGGCGCTGTCGGTGCAAGACCACGAGATCACCACGATCGAGGGCCTCGCAAGCGACGAGCGTCTTCATCCGATGCAGCAGGCCTTCATCGATCAGGACGCGTTCCAGTGCGGCTATTGCACGCCGGGCCAGATCATGTCGGCGGTCGCCTGCGTCAAGGAAGGTCATGCCAACAGCGACGACGATATCCGCGAATATATGAGCGGCAACATCTGCCGCTGCGCCGCCTATCCGAACATCGTTGCCGCGGTGAAGCAGGCCGCGCCTGCGATCCTCTCCAGCGAGCAGAAAGGGTAAGCCGCATGCGATCCTTTGCCTATCAGAGAGCGACCGATCCCTCGTCCGCCCTTCAAGCCTTGGCCGCGGCCGCGGCGGGCAACAATCCACTGACCGAGGCCGAAGTCCAGCCGATTGCCGGCGGCACCACGCTGCTGGATTTGATGAAGCTCGACGTGATGCGGCCGCGCAGTGTCGTCGACATCAACCCGCTTGCGCCGGCATGGGCCACGATCAGCCTCGAAAATGGCAACTTGCGGTTGGGCGCCATGGCGCGGATGTCGGACGTCGCCGCTAATGCCGAAATTCAGCACAATTATCCCGTCATCGCCGACGCGCTCAAACTAGCCGCCAGCCCCCAGCTCCGCAACATGGCAACGCTCGGCGGCAACGTCCTGCAGCGTACGCGATGCACCTATTTCCGCGACGTTAGTTATGCGGCCTGCAACAAGCGCAATCCGGGCTCCGGCTGCGCCGCGATGGAAGGGTTTAACCGCACCCATGCGGTGCTCGGGACATCGGATCACTGTATAGCGACCTATCCCGGCGATTTCGCGCAGGCCTTGATCGCGCTCGACGCGACGGTTGACGTATCAAGCAAGTCAAGCACGCGGACCATGCCGTTCGCGCAATTGCATAAGGCGCCGGGCGACACTCCGCAGATAGAGACGACATTGGCGCCGGGCGAATTGATTTCCGGTTTTGCCATCAAAGGCCGTTGGCCGCGTTCGGTTTATCTGAAGGCGCGCGATCGGCAGTCGTATGAATTCGCACTGGCTTCGGCCGCGATCGCGCTCGACGTGCAGGACGGCACGGTGCGTGACGCGCGCGTGGCGCTCGGCGGCGTCGCAACGATGCCTTGGCGTGCGCGGGAAGCCGAGGCGCTGCTTAGAGGCCAAAAGTTCGACGACGCGATTGCGCAACGTGTCGCCGAGGCGGCGTTTTCGGGCGCCAAGGGCAAGCTGCACAACGAGTTCAAGATCGCGCTCGGCAAGCGCGTGGTCGCGCGGGCCTTGCATCAGGCCGTGATCATGGAGATTTGATGATGACATCAGCCGCACCCGCACCAAAGGCCAACATGGGCCAGCCGATTCCCCGCTATGACGCTGTCGCCAAGGTGACGGGCAGGGCCCAATATGCCGCAGACATGCCGCTGAGCAATCCGGTCTATGCCTATCTCGTCACCAGCTCGATCGCCAAAGGCCGCATTGACAGCTTCGATCTGGCGGATGCCAGGAACGTGCGCGGCGTGATCGACATCGTGACGCATGAGAACGCCGAGAAGCTAAAGGAAGCAAAGCTGTTCAGCAACGGAGGCTATATCTCGACGACGAACCAGCCGCTGAAATCCGCTGACATTGCCGAGGAAGGCCAGATCATCGCGATTGTGCTGGCGGAAACTTTTGAGGCCGGGCGCGAAGCATCGCACCGCGTCAAGGTGAGCTATACCTCGGCGACGCCGAGCACGACGTTCGATTCGCCAGGCGCGGTATCGGCGCGCGCCAAGGGGCAGGTCGCACGTTTGAAGGAGGATCCCAAGGTCGGCGACTTCGCGCGCGCCTACGAAAATGCCGAGGTGAAGTTCAGCGCCGAGTATGAAACTCCGCCGCAGCACCACAATCCGATGGAATTGTTTGCGACCAGCTGCGTCTGGAATGGCGACAACCTGACGATCTACGAGCCGAGCCAGTATGTGCACGGCCTGAAGAACGGCGTCGCCGCGCAACTCGGCATTGATGCCGATAAGGTGCGGGTAATCAACCACTACGTCGGCGGCGCCTTCGGCTCGAAGGGCTCGATGACGCCCCGAACCGCGATCATCGCCAGCATCGCGCGCAAGCTCCGCCGGCCGGTCAAGCTGGTTGCGACCCGCGACCAGGGTTTCAACATTTCGACCTTCCGCGCCGAAACGCGCCATTTCATCCAGCTCGGTGCCAACGGCGACGGCAAGCTGACCGCGTTGCGTCATGAGGGGTCGGAAATCTCCTCGCGCACCGATGCCTACGCCGTTTGCGGCACCAAGACCACGACCAGGCTTTATGACTGCCCGAATGTCGACAGCCTGGTCACGATCGTGCGCGCCGACCGCAACACGCCCGGTTTCATGCGCTCGCCGCCCGAAGTGCCGTATCTGTTCGCGCTGGAGAGCGCGATGGATGAGCTGGCATTCCGGCTGAAGATGGACCCGATCGAACTGCGGCGGATCAACGACACCATGAAGGAGCCGATCGATGGCAAGCCCTACACCTCGCGCTCGCTGATGGCCTGCTTCGACGAAGGCGCGAAGGCTTTCGGCTGGGCGAAGCGCAACAACCAGCCGCAGTCGATGTCGGATGGCGACTGGTTGGTCGGATATGGCTGCGCCACCACCTGCTATCCGACGCAGATGGCGCCGGCAGCAGCCCGCGTGCGGCTGCAGCGCGATGGCCGCACCCGTGTCGAGATCGCGGGCCACGAGATCGGCACCGGCGCCTACACCGTGATTGCGCAGGCTGCGGGCGAAAAGCTCGACGTCCCGATCGAGAAGGTCTCGGTCTTCATCGGAGACAGCGATTTGCCGCCGGCGCCGGTGGCTGGCGGTTCAAACTCGACGGCAAGCACCTGCTCGGCCGTGATGATGGTGTGCGACCAGATCAGGCAGCGCCTGTTCAAGGCAGTCATGCCAAATGAAAGCCTGGCCGACAGGGCCAAGGAAACCGTCGGCGTCGGACAAACCCCTGTCACGCAGGCCGCGAAGAGCGATCGTCCGCTCGACCGCGAGAAAGCATTCGACGCGCTCGGCGTCGGCGTCGTGGAGGAATATGGCGAGTGGAAGCCCGAGGGCGCGCCGATGGATTCGTTCCGCGCGATGCATAACGGCCAGGTGCGGATCGTCGGCGGCCCCGAGTTCAAGGACAAGATTGCCTACGCCTTTGGCGCCGAGTTTGTCGAGGTTCGCGTCAACCGGTGGACACGTGAAATCCGTGTTCCCCGCGTGCTCGGCGTGTTTGCCGCCGGCCATATCATGAACCCGCGCACCGCGCGCAGCCAGTTGATGGGTGGGCTGATCTGGGGCGTGTCGTCGGCGCTGCACGAAGCGACCGAACTCGACGAACGTTACGCGCGCTACGTCAATGACAATCTGGCCGACTACCTGGTGCCGGTGAATGCCGATATACCCACTGTCGAAGTCATCATGCTGTCCGAGCAGGACCAGCAGGTCAATCCTGCGGGCGTCAAAGGCATCGGCGAACTCGGCAACGTCGGTACCAACGCCGCCGTCTGCAATGCGGTCTTCAATGCCACCGGCCAGCGCATCCGCAAGCTGCCGCTGCGGCTGGAGAAAATTGAGATCTAACCTCGGCGCGGAATGCCTCTCTGCCGAAAAATGGGCTAGGGAAATGGCCTGCCTTGGGCTAGAGACGTGCATCTTTCGCAAGAGGTATCAAGGATGCGCGCTTCCCGACGCACCATCGTCAAATCCATGTTCGCTGCCGTGGTTTCAACGCCTGTTGTTAGGACGGCATCAGCGCAGACCGCAGGAAAACCCGTGACCACTGCTTCAGGCCTGCAGATCATCGACAGCAAAGTCGGCGACGGCGCTTCGCCGAAACCCGGGCAGATCTGCGTCATGCATTATACCGGCTGGCTGTATGAGAATGGCCAGAAGGGAAAGAAATTCGATTCTTCGGTGGATCGCAACGAGCCGTTCGAGTTTCCGATCGGGCAGCGCAGGGTGATCGCGGGTTGGGACGAGGGCGTCGCCACAATGAAGGTCGGCGGCAAGCGCACGCTGATCATTCCGCCCGCACTCGGCTACGGCGCCCGCGGTGCCGGCGGCGTCATTCCCCCGAATGCGACGCTCATGTTCGACGTCGAATTGCTGGCGGTGAATTGACTGGTTTGCCGCCCCGGATTTCGATATCCTTCGCCCAAGCAATCTTTGCCGGAAAGCAGCGGAGTTGACCGCCATGCAGGATCACACCCACGTCCATTCTCACGATCACGACGAGCGCTGGAAGCATGACGGCGTTCGCGTCATTCCCGGCAATCAGCTCGATCCCAACGTGCCGTCGACGCCGGGGATGGACCGCAAGGCCGCGATCAATTTCGCCCGCGCCGGTGCGCAGAAATTATGGGCGGGCACCGTGACCATCAGGCCCGACGCCAAGACCGGCGCGCATCATCACGGCCATCTTGAAAGCATCATCTATGTGGTGAAGGGCAAGGCACGGATGCGCTGGGGCGAGCATCTGCAATTCACCGCGGAAGCGGGCCCCGGCGATTTCATTTTCGTGCCGCCCTATGTGCCGCACCAGGAGATCAACGCCAGCCGCGACGAAGTGCTGGAATGCGTGCTGGTGCGCAGCGACGGCGAAGCGGTAGCGATCAATCTCGATATTGAGCCGGTGGAAAAGCCGGAGACCGTGCTGTGGGTCGATCCCGTGCATCGGGACCCCGCGGAAGGCAAATAGGTCCATCGTCATTCCGGGGTGATGCGTAAGCGTCGAGCTGTGATGTGCAAGTGCATATCAGAGAATCGATAACCAGGATCGGAATATGGATTCCGGGCCTGTCGCCGCAGGTCCGCAATTGCGGACCGAAGGCGAATGCCGGAATGACGAAAGCAGAGAGTTCACGCAAACACCCTGTGATCGATCATCCCGTTCGGCACCACATAGCCGTAGCGCGTGTTCGAGGGCTCCGGCCCGGCCTTCTCGTACTCCGCCTTCATCATCGCAAAGCGGTCGCCCTTTAGTTCGAGCATCGCGCGCTTGGGCTGGATGTCGTAGAGCCGGGCATTGTTGGTGCCGAAGATCGCCGTCTTCACCGGGCCATCGGCCGCGCCTAACGGCGCGAAGCCGAATTTCTTCTGCATCGCGTCCGGGATCTCGAGACGCCGCAGGCCTTCGATCTGCCATTGCGGCGCGCCGGTCCACAGCGCGTCCGTCCCCCAGCAGACGTGATCGGCGCCTAGCCCCTTGATCAGCGTGCCCATCAGCGCGGCACAGACGTTCGGCTCCGCCACCAGCGTGGTCGCAAACAATTGCCCGACGTCGCCATAGACATTGTTGACGCTATATTGTGCCGGGATGTCGGCGAGATCGCTGGTCCAGGAAATCCGCCCGGTGCGCTCGAACTCGGCGAGCGCCTGCTTCGGATCGCCGCCAACATGGCGATAGGCCGAGTGATAGATGACAAAGTTGAGCTGCGGCCAGTCCTTTGCCGCCTGTCCGACATCGGCGACATCCGCGAAGCCGCGCAGGTTCGGATATTGCTTTTCGATGCCGGGTGAGAACAGGCCCTTGTGGATGCAGACATTCTTGATGCCGGCCTTCACCATCTTCTCATAGCCCTTGTAGGCGACCTTCTCGTCGTCCATCCGCCAGGGATAGCGGCTGATCTCCTTATGGGTGTTGTCGCCGATGGTATAGCCCTTGCAGGATTCCGGCTTCAGCGCCAGGGCCGCGTCGAGCTTGTCGAGCCAGCCGGGCTGTCCCGGCGTGAAGATCGCGTGGCAGAATACCCGCCGTGACCCGGCCTCCTCATTGATCTTCTTGCGGGCATCGGCCATCTGCTCGTTGGTCAGGAACCAGTCCTGCTCGATGTCTGACGGTGCCGAGGAGATCAGCGAGATCTTGGTGTCAGAATCGAGAAACATCTCCTTCTTGTAGTTGTTGAACTTGAGATCCTCGATCGTCTGTTCGCGGGAGCCGAGTTCCTTGTTCCAGCCGGCCTTGCCGACCGCGTTGCGCATGTCGACGAAGGTGGTGATGCGGGTGTCATCGCGCAGGAAGTGCGTGTGCATGTCCATGATGAACTGGTCTTTCAGCGCATTGGCGCGCTCCTGCGCCATCGCCGGCGTGGCGGCTTCCGCACGCGTCACGTCGAACAGCGGCCCGTAGACTTCGTTCATCGCCACAAAGGAGGCGGCCATGCCGGCAGCCGTCTGGAAAAATCGGCGGCGGTTCAGGCCCTGCGTGCCGCCGAGCTCGTCGGCCATCGCCAACAGCCGCGTCTCGACCTCGCGCTGCCGTTCATTCTGTGGGTCGGGGTAGAACTCGTCGCTGGAGACGATCTGCGTCGGGATCGGCGTTGGGTATGCGCACAGTTCGGACGGTATCAGTGCGGCAAGTTCTTCTTCGGTGAGGTTGCTGCTCATCAGTTCGCTCCCTGCGTCGCGCCGGATTTTTCCGGTCTGGGCGGTTGCCAAGACTAGGCCGACTTACGGCCCGCGTCCGCGACGTCTTCCGACAACCGCGTTCACAAACTCGTGCGCGGGATTTCTCATTGCAAGATGGGGCCGAAGCATTCGGATTTCCGGTTCGCTCGCAATGAGGCGGAGACGCTGCTATTCTGAGCGAGGGAACATCGGACGAAGAATCCGACGCAGAGGAGAGCAGCCATGACCCATTCCGAATATCCGCCCGAACGTCCGCTGGCTCGGCGCACGATTATCAGGGCTATCGGTGCCGGCGTCGCTGCAAGCGCGATCGGCGCCATGCCGGCGCAGGCTGCAACCGCGGTCCCGCCGTCGGAGGGCGGCGAGATCTGGAGCAATGAATACTGGACCAAGAAAGGCGACGTCCCGCTTTGGATGTATCGCAAGCGGATCGGCGCGCTCAAGACCGGTGAGCCGGGGCGGCCGGTGGTTTTCTTTGTGCACGGCTCCTCGGTGACCTCTCGCGTGTTCGATCTGGGCGTTCCCGGCCACGGCGAATATTCCGTGATGAACGAGTTCGCCCGCCACGGGTTCGACTGCTGGACCATGGATCACGAGAATTACGGCAAGTCCGGCCGCACGAGCGGCAATTCCGATATCGCCAGCGGCGTCGAGGATTTGAACCTCGCGGTTGACGTCATCGTCCGTGAGACCGGCCAGCAAAAATTGCATTTTGTCGGCGAATCCTCCGGCGCGCTGCGCGCCGGCGCCTATGCGATGGCGCAGCCCGAACGGGTCGATCGGCTGGTGTTCGCCGCCTTCACCTACAAGGGCGAGGGATCGCCGACGCTGACAAAGCGCGCCGAGCAGCTCGACTATTATCGTTCGCACAACATGCGCAAGCGCGACCGCGACATGATCCGATCGATCGCGACCCGCGACAAGCCGGGCACCTCTGATCCCGCCGCGATGGAGGCACTGGCGGATGTGGAGCTGCAGTTCGGCGATCAGATTCCGACCGGCACCTATCTCGACATGACCGCCAATCTGCCGGTGGTGCATCCGGAAAAAGTGCTGGCGCCGGTGCTGTTGGTGCGCGGCGAATATGACGGCATCGCCACCGTTGCCGATCTCTGGGAGTTCTATAACCGCCTGCCGAATGGCGATCGCCAGTTCATCATTCTGCCCGGCACCGCCCACTCCGTCGTGCTCGCCACCAACCGCCAATTGTTCTGGCACGTGACCCGGGCGTTTTTGACCATGCCGACGCCGATTGCGACATGACGCGTGGCGTTATTCCGGGTTCGATGCGGAGCTTGTCATCGGGCCGCACTTTGCGCGGCATCGCCCCGGATTCACGATCACAAAAATATTTTCGACGTCATGTCGGGATCCTGTCCGCCCGTTCGTCCTCCGGGCGAGCCCACCGAAAAAGGAGCCCCTGATGGCCAAACTGATCTTCGTCAATCTGCCGGTCAGCGATCTCGCCCGCGCCACCGCCTTTTATCAGGCGATCGGCGCCACCAAGAACGAGCAATTCTGCGACGCAACCGGGTCCTGCATGGTGTTTTCCGATACCATCCACGCCATGCTGCTGACGCACGACAAATTCCGCCAGTTCACGCCGAAAAAGATCGCCGATGCCAAAACCTCGAGCGAAGTGCTGATCTGCATCTCGGCCGACAGCCGCGACGCGGTGGATGATATCGTTGGCAAGGCGAAGACTGCGGGCGGCGCTGCCGATCCGTCGCCGAAGCAGGACTACGGCTTCATGTATGGCCGCAGCTTTGAGGACCCCGATGGTCACATCTGGGAAGTGATGTGGATGGATGTCGAGGCTGCAGCCAAAGAACGGTCAAAGGCACAATCCCCGATGGCCGACGCCTGATTCAGCATCACGCAAGGAGTCTTGATCATGTCGAAAGTGTCCCCCTGCCTGTGGTTCGACGGCGAGGCCGAGGAGGCCGCCAAATTCTATGTTTCGCTGTTGCCGGACTCACGGATCGAAAAAATCCAGCGCAACACCATCGATAGCCCCGGCGGCAAGGCCGGCACCGTGCTGGTAGTGGAGTTCACGCTGGCCGGCCAGCGCTTCATGGCGCTGAACGGCGGGATGAAGATGGAATATACGCACGCGGTCTCGTTCAAGATCGATTGCGCCGACCAGGCCGAAGTCGATCGCCTGTGGGACAGTCTCTTGGCGGACGGCGGCAAAGCCGAGCGCTGCGGCTGGCTGCAGGACCGCTTTGGCGTCTCCTGGCAGATCGTGCCCAGCGCGCTGCCAAAGTATCTCGGCGGCTCGGATGCCGCTGGCGCGCAACGGGCGATGCAGGCCATGCTCGGAATGGTTAAGCTCGATATCGAGGGCATGAGGCGCGCCTATGAGGGCAAGTCGGCGGCTTAGGGTAGGCGGAGAACGTATAGTGGGCAAAGCGAAAGCGTGCCCGTATTCAACATGGCCACGTGCTGAAAGAAGCGATGGACATAAAGATCGGTTGTGCCCACGCTTCTTGTCGGACAACGCCATTGATCCCGTGAACTTCCTGCCGAAATGAGCTTCTGTTTCCTCAGTTTCGGCCGCACGCATTGCGATCGTTGCGATCATCATTTTCTTCACGGCGCATTTCGCATTGCTGGTCGGCGTGACCACGCCGGAAAAATTCTATTTCGACGTGGTACATTACGTGCCGGCAGCGCGGCGGCGTTTGTCGGAACGACGATGCAGACGTTCAACCGGCTGAAGATTTTTCAGAACTGGATTTGAGCGTGGCGAAGTGTCCCTCCACGAGTCGTCTCAGCGAAAGCGGGGACCCATAACCACAAATGTTCGTTGTGGGGAGATGGGGCCTCCAGCCTGCTCAAAGTAACCCATCGGTGGTTATGGGTCGTCCCGGCTCGCGCTTTCGCTTGGCCGGGACGACAAGAGATCACTTCGATGCAGCCCTGGTTTCCATGTTGACAACCTGGACGCGGCGGTTGGTCGGATCCGTCGGCGCGCTCGGGTCCTTCGGTTTGGTTTCGCCATAGCCGACGGTGACGAGGTTGGGGCCGGCGATGCCGTATTTCTCGATCAGGTACTTCTTGATCGTGTCGGCGCGGCGTTCGCTGAGATCCTGGTTGTATGGCTCGCTGCCGATCGCGTCGGTATGACCGGCCACCACGAAGGTCGAACCCTTGAGGTTCGCATCCGAGAGCGCCTTGCCGAGCTCCTGCACTGCCGACCCCGAGCTCTTGCTGATCTCGGCCGAGTCGTAGTCAAAGCGAATTTCCAGATCGATCGTCGGCTTGCTTGACGCGATCTGCGCGATTTCCTCGCGCTCACCAAGCGAGAGCGAACGTGTCTTGCGGTTGCGCAGCGTGTCGACGAAGGTGATTTCCTCCGCTTTGGCGGCCTGGTCCGGCTGCTGCTGATCGGTTGACAGGCCGCGGGTCAGCGGCTTCGACTGCAATGCATTCAGAATTTGATGCGCCGAGACGGTTTTGTCGCCGGCCAGCGCCAGCCCCGCCGTCATCGACAGCGCGGCGCTGATCGTCACGATCGAAAGCCCATGAGAGCGGGTCATTGTCCTAGTCCTTGGCTGCAATTGGCGTGCATGGCAATTTGATGCTGCGAACGTAGGACAGGTTCAAACGGGATAATGTGATTCAGGTCACACTGGGCGTGACCTTACCCACGCCTAGCCGCGAATCGGCGCGGCCGCGGGCCTCCGGTCGCTTCGTCGCATTGCAGCACAGAAAATTATCTTCTCCGGGAAACGCAACCAGCAGGCTGTGCATATCCTATCGCCGGCGACACGCCGGGTTCATTCCAAGGGAGGAGTTTTGCGATGAAGCGATTGTTCATTGCCGCGGCCGTCACGGCGTTCGCCCTCACACCTGCCTCGGCAAAAATGGTGGCCTGCACCGGTGAGAACATGGCCAAGGCGACGGCCGCAATGACCTCCATGCCGGACACCCCAACCAAGATAGCGATGCAAAAGGAGATCGGCATGGCGAACACCGAGATGAGCAAGGGCAATATGCGCAATGCCTGCAAGCACTATATGAGAGCGCAGATGATCACGCAGTAACGTGAAGCCGATACTATCTCAGCCGCGCTGGCGGGAGGCGCGGCTTTTTCTTGCTCTTTCGCCGGCATTTGCAGCCGCAAAATCACGCTACATTGCGCGTGATGCCCACCGCGATTCCACCCCATCCCCTGACCAAGACCGAGGCCCGCCTGATCTGGCTTCGCGCCCAGCGGCTCGATATGCCGGGGCCGTTCGGCGACGGGCCATCGGCGGTCGCGGCCGCGGTGGAACAGCTCGGCTATGTGCAGATCGACACCATCAACGTGATCGAGCGCGCCCACCACCATATTCTCTATACCCGTACTCCCAGCTATCGCCGCGCCGATCTGCGGCAAGCCCAGAGCGTCGACAAAACTGTGTTCGAATACTGGACGCATGCTTTGTCTTATGTGCCGGCGAAGGATCTGCGCTTCTTCCTGCCCGCCATGAAGCAGCACCGCCGCGAAGGGCACAAATGGTTCAGCAAGGTCACCAGCGCCGACATGCGCAAGGTGATGCGGCTGCTGCGGCGCGAGGGCGCGCTGACCATCCGCGACATCGAAGACGATGTGCTGGTCGAAAAGGAGCATCTCTGGCAGAGCCGCAAGCCGTCGAAGCGGGCGCTGCAATTGGCATTCTATACCGGCGTGGTCACGATCTCGGAACGCAACGGCATGCTCAAGACCTATGAGTTGATGACGCGGCATTTCGGCTGGGACAGGCCGCCGAAACAGGCCTCGACGAGCGAAGGCATCGCCTATCTGCTCGACCGCGCGTTGCGCGCGCAAGGCATCGTCAGCCTCGATTCGATCTGTCATCTCGAAGCGCCGAACAAGCCGGCGGTGCGGCGGCTGATCGAGGCGCGGGTGCGCCGCAAGGAGCTGGTGCCGGTCGCGCTCGAAGGCGCGGGCAAGCAGGAGCATTGGGCGGACCCGGCGACGCTGGAGCCGGCAGGTGAGGCCGATGCCGGCCTCGTTCACATCCTCTCGCCGTTCGATCCGCTGATCATCCAGCGCAAGCGCACCGAACTGTTCTTCAGCTATGGCCATCGCTTTGAGGCCTATGTGCCAAAGCAAAAACGCCTGTTCGGCTACTTCGCGCTGCCGGTTCTGGTTGGCGAGGACATCGTGGCCGCCATCGATCTGAAAACCGACCGCCAGAAGAAGAAATTGCTG
>JBJMTR010000269.1:0-5212 GCA_045811565.1 Bradyrhizobium sp. | reverse complement strand
CGGCGTGCTCGCGGAAAGCTGGGAAGCCTCGCCCGACGGCAAGACGATCACGTTCAAGCTGCGCAAGGGCGTCACCTGGCACGACGGCAAACCGTTCACTTCGGCCGACGTCGAATTCACCGCCATGAACATGTGGAAGAAGATTTTGAACTACGGCTCGACGCTGCAGCTGTTCCTGACCGCGGTCGAGACGCCGGATCCGCAGACTGCGGTCTTCCGATATGAACGGCCGATGCCGCTGAATCTGCTGCTGCGCGCCCTGCCCGATCTCGGCTATGTCTCGGCAAAACACCTTTATCAAAACGGCGACATCCGCCAGAACCCGACCAATCTCTCGCCCGTCGGCACCGGCCCTTTCAAATTCGTCAAATACGAACGCGGGCAATACATCATCGCCGACCGCAATCCGGATTACTGGCGGCCCAACGCGCCCTATCTCGATCGCATCGTCTGGCGCGTGATCACCGATCGCGCCGCGGCCGCGGCGCAGATGGAAGCCGGCGAATTGCACTACAGCCCGTTCTCGGGATTGACGATCTCGGACATGGCGCGGCTTGCCAAGGACAAGCGCTTCGTCGTCTCGACCAAGGGCAACGAAGGCAACGCGCGGACCAATACGCTGGAGTTCAATTTCCGCCGCAAGGAGCTATCGGACATCCGCGTCCGCCGTGCGATCGCGCACGCGATCAACGTGCCGTTCTTCATCGACAATTTCCTTGGCGATTTCGCCAAGCTCGGCACCGGGCCGATTCCATCGACCTCGACCGACTTCTATCCCGGCCCCAACACGCCGCAATACCCTTACGACAAGACCAAGGCCGCCGCGCTGCTCGACGAAGCCGGCTACAAGCCGGGCCCTGGCGGCACGCGCTTTTCACTAAAACTGCTGCCGGCGCCGTGGGGCGAGGATATCTCGCTGTGGTCGACTTTCATCCAGCAGTCGTTGTCGGACGTCGGCATATCGGTCGAGATCGTGCGCAATGACGGCGGCGGCTTCCTGAAGCAGGTCTATGACGAGCACGCCTTCGATATTGCCACCGGCTGGCATCAGTACCGCAACGATCCCGCGGTCTCGACCACGGTCTGGTATCGTTCGGCCCAGCCCAAGGGCGCGCCCTGGACCAACCAATGGGGCTGGGACGACAAGACGGTCGACAAGACCATCGACGACGCGGCGACCGAAGTCGACCCCGTCAAGCGCAAGGCGCTCTATGCCGAGTTCGTCAAGGAGGTGAATACGGAGCTGCCGGTCTGGATGCCGATCGAGCAGATTTTTGTCACCGTGATCACGGCGAAGGCGCGCAACCATTCCAACACCCCGCGCTGGGGCTCGACCAGCTGGCACGATCTTTGGCTTTCCGCCTGACGCCATATCCGTCAAGATGATCCCATGCGCATCTTGAGCCTTGCGGGGCGGCGGCTCGCCGCCTCGATCCCGACCCTGATCTTGATTCTGATCGGCGTGTTTCTGCTGCTGCAATTCGCGCCGGGCGATACCGTCGACGCGATGATGGCGCAGATGGGCGGCGGCGATGCCGCCACCGCGCGCGAGTTGCGTAAATTTTATGGCCTCGATCTCTCGATACCGGTACAGCTCGGCAATTATCTCTGGCGGCTGGTTCGCCTCGATCTCGGGTTCTCCTCGATATACGGCAAGCCGGTGTCCTCCGTCATCCTGGAGCGGCTGCCGCCGACGATCCTGTTGATGACGGCCTCGCTGTCGTTCGCGTTTTTCTTCGGCCTCCTATTCGGCGTGATCGCCGCGCGCGGCGTCAACCGATGGCCGGACACGCTGATCTCAACGTTGGGGCTGATCTTCTACGCGACGCCGTCATTCTGGTTTGGACTGATGGCGATCGTGGTGTTCTCGGTCTATCTGCAGTGGTTGCCGCCGGGAGGTTTCGAGGATATCGGAACGATTCAAACCGGCATCTGGCGCGTTTTCGACATCGCGAGCCATCTCGTGCTGCCGACGCTGACGCTCGGGCTGATCTTCCTCGCCATCTACCTGCGGATCATGCGCGCTTCGATGCTGGAGGTGCTCAACCTCGATTATGTCAGAACCGCGCGCGCCAAGGGGCTCGACGAAACGCACGTGGTCACCCGCCACGTCCTGCGCAACGCCTTGCTCCCGATGGTGACGCTGATCGGCCTGCAGGCCGGCACTATGCTGGGCGGCTCGGTCGTCGTCGAAAGCGTGTTCTCGCTGCCGGGCCTCGGACGGCTTGCTTACGAGTCGGTGGTGCAGCGCGATCTGAATACGCTGCTCGGAATCGTGTTCGTCTCCGCCCTGCTCGTCATCGTCGTCAACTTCATCGTCGACCTCCTCTATGCGCGGCTTGACCCGCGCATTACGGCGAACGCCTGACATGGACGCCATCAAGCGCTATTTCCGCAGTCCCGCCGCCGTCATTGGCCTTATGCTGTTGCTCGCCGTGATCGCGATGGCTGTTAGCGCCGGCTGGATTTATCCGCGCGATCCGCTGGCACTCGCTGGAAGGCCCTTGGTGTGGCCCTTCTCAAATCCGCGCTTCTTGCTCGGCACCGACAATTCAGGGCGCGATATCGGCGCGCAGATTTTCTATGGCGCGCGCATTTCGCTGCTGATCGGCGGCGTCGCCACGGCCATCGCGATCCTCATCGGCATTCTTGTCGGCGCCTTCGCCGGCTACTATGGCGGCTGGGTCGACAACGTCCTGATGCGGATCACCGAAGCATTCCAGACGTTGCCGAATTTCGTGCTGCTGCTGGTGCTGGTCGCGGTGTTCGGCTCGACACTGACCACCGTCACCATCGCCGTCGGCGTGGTGTCCTGGCCGGCTCCGGCGCGGCTGACCCGCGCCGAATTCCTGTCGCTGCGCAACCGTGAATTTGTGCAGGCCGGCAAGACGCTTGGCATGAAGGATATCCAGTTGATCCTCGGCGAAATCCTGCCCAATGCGCTACCGCCTGTTATCGTCTACGCCAGCGTCGTGATGGCGGTTGCGATCCTGCTCGAAAGCGCGCTGGCCTTCCTCCGGCTGTCCGATCCCAACGTCGCCTCCTGGGGCAATCTGATCGGCCTCGGCCGCGACGTCTTGCGGGTGCAGTGGTACGTCTCGGCGATCCCCGGCATCGCCATCCTGATTACCGTGTTGGCGGTGTCGCTGGTCGGCCAGGGCCTGAACGACGCGCTCAATCCGAGGCTGAAAAGCCGATGAGCAACGCGAAAGACACAATTCTCTCGCTCGAGAACCTCAGCGTCCGCCTGCCCCGCGGTGCGGATCGTCCACGTGCCCTGTCGGGCGTTTCGCTATCCATCGCGTCGAACGAAATCCTGTGCGTGGTCGGCGAGTCCGGCTCCGGCAAGTCTATGATGGCGAACGCCTTCATGCGGCTGCTGCCGAACGAGGTGACGATCGAGAGCGGCCGGATGATGTTCGAGGGCCGCGATCTCTGTGCTGCGTCGGTAGCCGAGATGCGCGAGGTGCGCGGCGCCGGCATCGCGATGATCTTCCAGGAGCCGATGACCGCGCTCAATCCGCTGCGCACCATCGGCGACCAGATCGCCGAGATGTTCTCAATCCATACTGATCTGTCGAAGGACGAGATCGGCGCCAGGGTGCTGGCGCTGCTGGCGGACGTGCGGATTGCGGATCCGAAAGTCGCTGCAAAAGCCTATCCGCATGAGCTGTCGGGCGGCCAACGGCAGCGCGCCATGATCGCGATGGCCTTGGCGCTTGACCCGAAACTCTTGATCGCCGACGAGCCCACGACCGCGCTCGACGTCACCACGCAGGCGCAGATCCTGCAACTGATCCGCGACCTGCAGCAGCGCAAGAACACCGCGGTGCTGTTCATCACCCATGATTTCGGCGTCGTCGCCGAAATTGCCGACCGCGTTGTGGTGATGCAGCACGGCATCATCGTGGAGCAAGGCACTGCTGCGAACGTTCTCAACCATCCGCAGCATGCCTACACAAAACAGCTCATCGCCGCCGTTCCGCCGCTAAAAGCGCCGCCGCCGCGCGCGCTTTCCGCTGAAAACATCCTGAGGATCTCGGATGTCTCGAAAACCTATCGCACCGGCGGATTCCTGGGGCGCGGCGCGCGCGTGACGCCTGCGGTTACGAACGTCTCGCTCGGTCTTCCCCGAGGCGCGACGCTCGGCATTGTCGGTGAATCCGGTTCGGGCAAATCGACGCTGGCGCGCTGCATCGTTCGACTGATCGATCCGGATGCCGGATCGATCCTGCTCGATGGCAAGGACTGGGCGAAACTGCCGCGTGAAACTGTCCGCCGCGAGACGCGACACATCCAGATGGTGTTTCAGGACCCGTTTGCCTCGCTCAATCCGCGCCGCAAAGCGGCGGAACTGGTAGCGCAAGGACCGATCGTGCATGGCACGCCGCGCGCAACCGCGATGGCCGATGCCAGGGAACTGTTCGCGCTGGTCGGCCTCGACCCGTCCGCCGGCGACCGCTTTCCGCACGAATTCTCCGGTGGCCAGCGCCAGCGCATCGGGCTGGCGCGGGCACTCGCGCTGAGGCCGGATGTGCTGGTCGCGGACGAGCCGGTTTCGGCGCTTGACGTCTCGGTGCAGGCTCAGGTGCTAAAGCTGCTCGCCGAATTGCGGCAGCGGCTTGGCCTGTCCATCATCTTCATCACGCATGATCTGCGGGTAGCGGCGCAGATCTGCGATCTCGTGGCGGTGATGAAGGACGGCGCCGTCGTGGAACAAGGGCTCGCGGCCGAGGTGTTCGACAATCCGCAACATCCCTATACGCGGGCACTGTTGGACTCGATTCCCGGCGGCGAGTTCGCGCGGGAACACGAGACGGCAACCGGGTAGCCGGGCCACCGGCGGTAAGCAGCCATGAGGCTTGTTCCGTCGCATCGGCCCGACAATTTTCGTGCTGCTCGCATGAAGGCAGCCGGCTCGCCGACCTACATCTTGCTGTCGCACCCCGAAGCCGCGCCCTATCTTGCGGCAGGCCCCAGCGGAGCGGCTGAGGGAGTCAGCCGCTCCTCTTTTCCGTGATTACCAAGACGGCGGAAGCCAGGCTAGGCGGCGCGCCGTTCGACAGTTTGAGCCATGCGCTTTGCGGTGTCCTCGGTCGCTTTGAGTGATATGTCGGCCATTCGCCGGCTGCTCTCCACAGCACTCTCCACGGTTTCTCGCACGAAATCAGTCTGGACGGCGACAACGTCCTGAGGAGTTCGGCAGCGCCAT
>JBJMTR010000268.1:0-7566 GCA_045811565.1 Bradyrhizobium sp. | reverse complement strand
CTTGCCGAATCGAACCGCCGCTTTCTCGAATTCGATGCAGGTGAAAGCATAGGCGTCGGCGCTGTCGGGACGGATGCCGAAGCGTTCGAGAAACGCTTTCCCGACCAGGTGCGGCGGCTTGCCGGCGATCGCGCCGACGCCGAGATTCACACTGGGCTCGCGGAAATAGACCGGCTTGAGCTGCGCGTGGGTGTCGGTGGTGTGCAGGATGCGCGCATTGCCGAACCGGTCGAGATCGTAGATGCTGACACTGTCGGCGCCGCGCGTCAGACCCGGCAGGCTACCCGAAAGGGCAGCGGCGCCCGCGAGCGTCAAAAACTCCCGGCGGCGGATTGTCATGCGATGCCTCCGCGCCCCCGCAGCAACTCAGCGTATTTCCATATCCTTCCAGCGCTCTTTCTCGCTGGTGGCCTGGAAGATCGATGCTTTCGCCAGCGCCTCAGCTTCCTTTGCCGCCGCCACCGCCGCGTCGAAGTCACCGCCGTCGGCGGCCTTCCTGGCAGCCGCGAGCGTCGCCGCGGTGGTGGTCCATTGATTGCGCAAGCTGCCGGCTTGCTTGTTGGCGGCTTCCGCCACGGCGTAGGCCGCCTTGAAATCGGCTTCAGATGCGGCGAGCGCACATACTGAACTTGCGATCAGCATTATCGAAGCCAAGGTGAATTTCGGAACATTCATGGCCGCGCTCCCGGACCCGAGATCGGCAGTCCGTTGCTGACATAGGACAGATAATATTCGAGATTGCGATATTCATCGTCCTGCGGATTGAACGGCACGCCGCGGATCTGGCTGTTGCAGGTGGTGAAGCGCCGGCTGGTGGTGCCCATGCCGCTCCATTCCGAGCGGTAGATCGGCATGGCGTTGAGAATGCCAAGCGCGGGTGCCAGTACCTCGGCGCGAATCCGCTCGCCCGGGCTCTGCACATGGCAGGTGGCGCAGGAGAAATTGAGCTGGCCACGGCGGGTGTAGAAATATTCCTTGCCCTTCTGATACGCCTCCAGTGCACGCGGATCGTTCGGTATCTTGATGTCCATCGGCTTGCCGCGTGAGGTGAACGCCATATAGGCGGTGAGCGCAGCCATTTCGTCCTTCACGTAAGAGAACGGCGGCTCGCCATTGACCTCGCGGCAACGGTTCAGCGCCAGTTCCAACGTGATCACCTTGCCTTCCTTCTCGTCGAAGTAAGGATAGTTCTGGCGGACGCCGATCCCGTTATTGGGGAAGCAATCCCCGTATGTCTTACCGTTCTTGAATGGCTTCGAAAACATCTCCTTGCCCATTTCGAGCGAGAACTCGTAAGGCGGAAACTGTTCTTTCTCCTCCCACTGCCGATGCAGGTCCTCGTTCATTGAATAGGGGCCGTTGACGAAGTCTTCCAGCTTCACCTTGGGAAATTTGTCGGTGAAGAATTTTTCGAACGCTTTTGCGTCGGCAACCGGGTCGACCGTGTCGGCTGCGCCGGCAGGTATCGGTAGCGCCAACAGTGCCAGCGCGAGAGCGGCCGAGGCAGGATGGAGCGAGAATCGGATGCTCATTGAATCTTCGCCGTGGTGGTGTCGGTCGCGCCCTTGTTGTCGATCCAACTGATCTTCAACTCGTCGCCCTTCTTGCCGCCCTTGAACGCGAACTTGACATAGGGGTCCTTGGAGACCGCCGGTCCCCAGTCCGCGACGAACACGTTTTTGCCGTCATGTTCAAAGGTAAGTTCCTGGATGAAATGCGGCGGAATGAGCTCGCCCTTGGCGTCCTTGACGAAGCCGGAATCCATCGGGTGCTGGATCAGTGCCTGTACTTCGGTGATGTCGCCGTTGGAGCTAGCGCGCACGCGAATGGTCGATGCCATCGATCTCTTCCTTTACAAATTGCGCCTGATCTTGTCGGAAAACCGCTGGCCGCTTTGCACTGACGTGGCCCTCCGGGTCCGGATCATGCGCGTTACCCGCCGCAACCGCCGACGGTAACCTTGACTTCCCTGGTAGCGCTGTAGAGCTTGCCGCCGGCTTCCACGATCGCAATCACGTTGGTGGTCTTCGCCATTTTGAGGCGGTTGGCCACGGTCGGGATCGTGCCGGGTGGAATCTTGTAGGATGCTGCCAGCGCGTTCGGGTTTTCGCTTACCAGGAACGAGATTGAAGTCACGTCGGCAAGTGTCGTGGTGACCGAGATCGGAACCACCCCGCCATTCTCGGCGATTTCAGGTGCGTCCATCTTGACCTTGTCCGAAGGTTCCGCGGTCTTGCCATAGAGCGATTTGATCGCTTCGGCCTCGCTCTTCTGCTTGAACGCTGCTTCCGGATATTTGTCGTTGGCCGCCGCGAAAGCCGCCCGCGGATCGAAGCGAAGAACGCCGAGGCCGATTAGTGCGACCGTGCCAGCGCCCTTCAGGATCAGCCGCCGCGTGGCCGAAAATCCGGTGTCCGTGCTATTCATCCAAAATCTCCTAAAGCCTACGCAGCGTCAAAGTGTTTGCAGGAAATCCACGATCGCGTTGATCTCCTTCTCGTTCAAAATCCGGTTTCGTCCGAACGGAGGCATCACGGTGAGCGGATTGCGCCTGGTTTCATCATAGAGAATGGCGACGAGGTCGTCGCGATTAGGGTACTTGCTCTTGATGTCGATCAGTGCCGGACCAATGGTGCCGGAAAGATCGCCGCCCTTGATCACGTGGCAGGTCAGGCAATTGCCCTTGCTGCGGTCGAAGGCGAGCTTTTGTCCCTCGGCTACGGCGGATTGCGCATGGGCAGGCCCGGCGAAAGCTGCGCCGATCAACAGCGCCAGCAGTAGGGCTGGTTTTTTCGAGAAAATCACGATCAAAGGCATTTTCCGGACGTTTTATCGACGATCCCTAATATAGGGGTCAAAGCATAAAGGCCATTGGCTGGCAATGTGGAGAATAGGCTTGGTCCAATGGGGGTTAATGGGTTGCCCCCGCACCCGGAACAGCCCGATTGTTCCGGTGTGCCCCCTAGATTTTGCAACAGGCGTCGCCGCGTTCTAAAGCGGACGGACAGGAGAGCGCCATGGCTGAATATGTGGTGGAATTCGGCAAGGACGGCCGGCCGGTCGAGCCGGACGGCCGCCTCGACGCCGCGGCGTTTCACCGCAACCATCAGCCGATCTGGGCGGTCCTACAGAAATTCCTGGCCGGAAAATCCGGCGACGTGCTGGAGGCCGGCAGTGGCACCGGCCAGCATGTGGTGCATTTCGCCCGACACAGCCCCGATATCACCTGGTGGCCGAGCGATCTCAACGAGGCGCATCTGAGGAGTATCGCCGCCTGGCGCGCTCATGCCGGTCTCCCGAACATCCGCCCGCCACAACGGCTTGATCTTTCGGACCCTTCCTGGGCTCCCCTGATGCGAGAGGGCGAAGGTCCCAAAGAATGGCTCGCAGTGTTCTGCGCCAATGTGATCCACATTGCGCCGTGGCGCGTTGCCGAAGGTCTGTTTGCGGGAGCCGCGCGCTATCTGCGTCCGGATGGAAAACTGTTCCTCTATGGCCCCTTCAAGCGCGACGGCAAGCACACCGCGCTCAGCAATGCCGTGTTCGATACCAGTTTGCGCGAACAGGATGCCGAATGGGCCGTGCGCGATATTGCCGATCTCGAGAAACTGGCTGACGGCGTCGGTCTGGTATTGCGCGATACCGTCGAAATGCCCGCCAATAACCTGATCCTGGCGTTCGCGCGATACACAAAAATAGCTGACACCGGCGCATAGCCCGCGCCCGTTTGCGTCGGTTGATTGCGCGGCGCCACCTCCCCATAGTGCGGTGATTCAAGAGGCTCCCGCCGGGGCCTGCCGGGCGGGAATGCCGACTTTGGATGCGACAGCGACCCACGAGATAGCCGATGACGCGCGGACGCGCGCCAATGTGCTGCGCCTGGCGGCGGCGCAGGCGCTGACCGGCGCCAATTCGGCAGTGATCTTTGCGACCGGCTCGATCGTCGGCGCGACGCTCGCACCCGACATCTCGCTCGCGACCGTACCGCTCTCGATGTACGTGCTGGGGCTCGCGGCCGGCACGCTGCCGACCGGCGCGATATCGCGCGCCTATGGCCGCCGCGTCGCTTTCATCATCGGCACCGGCTACGGCGTGCTGACCGGCGCGCTCGGCGCCTTCGCCATTCTGCACGCGTCGTTCTGGCTGTTCTGCGGCGCGACTTTCCTCGGCGGGCTCTATGGCGCGGTGGCGCAATCCTATCGCTTCGCCGCGGCCGACGGCGCCAGTGCCGCGCTCCGTCCCAAGGCAGTGTCATGGGTGATGGCGGGCGGCGTGTTCGCCGGCGTGCTCGGTCCGCAACTCGTGCAATGGACCATGGACGTCTGGCCGCCGTATCTGTTCGCCTTCAGTTTTGTGATGCAGGCGCTGGTCGCGCTGGTAGCGATGGCTGTGCTGTCGGGTGTCGATGCACCAAAACCCGCCGCGGCCGATCTGCACGGCGGCCGGCCGCTATTCGAGATCGCGCGGCAGCCGCGCTTTATCGCGGCGGCGCTGTGCGGTGTCATCGCCTATCCCATGATGAACCTCGTCATGACCTCGGCGCCGCTCGCCATGAAGATGTGCGGCCTGACCGTCAGCGATTCCAATTTCGGCATTCAATGGCATATCGCGGCGATGTATGGGCCGAGTTTCTTCACGGGCTCGCTGATCGCCCGCTTCGGCGCGCCCCGCATTGTCGCATTGGGGCTTTCGCTCGAAGCGCTGGCGGCGATGATCGGGCTCTCCGGCGTCACGGCGCCGCATTTCTGGGCGACACTGATCGTGCTCGGGGTGGGCTGGAATTTCGGCTTCGTCGGCGCATCGGCGCTGGTATTGGAAACGCACCGGCCGCAGGAGCGCAACAAGGTGCAGGCCTTCAACGATTTTCTGGTGTTCGGGATGATGGCAATCGGGTCGTTCTCGTCCGGCCAGCTGCTCGCGAATTATGGCTGGTCGGCGGTCAACCTCGTGGTGTTTCCGCCGGTGCTGCTGGGCCTTGCGGTGCTGTCGTTTGCCTCATTCGCAAGGCGGCGGACAAAGCTGCAGATGGTAAATGAATTTCCCGGGCCGAGCATATAGGACGCAAGCCGAAGATCGGATGACAGCTGCTGACATTTCGGCGGCGATCGAAGCTTCGCTCCTGGCTGGGATGTTAGGAGTTGTCATGCCGGGGTAAAAGCGCGAAGCGCGTCGTCGTTGCATGTCCTGGGCATCCACCTATTTCTTGACGGCGTGGGTCGAACAAGCCCGGCCATGACAAAGGAAAGAGACGCGATCGTTGGACGCATCCAGTCACACCGCCGTCGACGAAACCTCCATCCGCTACGACGGCTGGCGGATCGTCATGGTCTGCTTCCTGCTCGCGACCTTCGGCTGGGGGCTCGGCTTCTATGGGCAGAGCGTCTATGTGGCCGAGTTGCACAGGTTGCGAGGTTGGCCGGCATCGCTGATCTCGTCCGGCACCACGTTTTTCTATCTGTCCGGAGCGGCGCTGGTCGCCTTCGTCAGCGAGGCGATCAAGGCGTTCGGGCCGCGCAACTGCCTGATCGCCGGTGCCTTCGCGATGGCCGCCGCTGCTGTTGCGATCGGCCAGGTGCGCGAGCCGTGGCAGCTTTATGTAGCCAATGCCGTGCTCGCCTTTGGGTGGGCGGGCACCAGCCTCGGCATCATCACCAATACGCTCGGCCTCTGGTTCGACAAGAAGCGCGGCATGGCGATCAGCCTGGCGCTGAACGGCGCCAGCTTCGGCGGCATCGCCGGCGTGCCCTTGCTGGTGATGGGAATCGGATATTTCGGCTTTTCCGGCGCAATGACCGCGGCTGCGATCGTCATGACCGTGCTGATGGTGCCGGTAATCCTGATCTTTGTGGGGCGGCCGCCGATCCATGAAAATGCGGCCGCGCTGAGGGCTGCGGATGCTCCATCCGCCACGCAAATCCGCGCGCGGGCGTTTCGTGATATCGGCTTCCTCTCGGTCTCGATTGCCTTTGCGCTGGTGCTATTCGCGCAGGTCGGCTTCATCGTTCACCTGATCGCGTTCCTGGATTCGGTGGTCGGCCGTGAACGCGCGGCGATCGCGGTGGCGCTGCTGACGGCCATGGCGGTCGTCGGCCGTGTGCTGTTTTCATTCGTGATCGACCGGCTCAACCAGCGGCTGGCGTCCGCGCTCTCGTTCGTCAGCCAGGCCGTCGCGCTCGCCATCATCGTCAACCTGCACAACGATGTCGTGCTGATCGCCGCCTGCGCGCTGTTCGGATTTTCGGTGGGCAACCTGATCACGCTGCCCGCGCTGATCGTGCAGCGCGAATTCGACCCGCGCGCCTTCGGCGTGCTGGTGAGCCTGATCACCGCGATCAACCAGATCACGTACGCCTTTGGCCCCGGCGTGGTCGGGCTGTTGCGCGATTTCTCGGGAACCTATTCGCTGCCGTTCTACGGCTGCATCGCGTTAGAGCTGATCGCCGCCGTGCTGATCATGATTCGTGGACGCCACGGAAATACCTCATCGTGAACGAGCCTGCGCAGCAGGCGTCTCGAAGAATGGGCCACTGGCCGCATGGTTCGAGACGGGCTCACCATGAGGAACTACGTTTCCCGCTGCCGCAGCAGATCCTCCAGGTCCAGCCGCTTCGTGAACATCGAAAGCGCGCCGTCCGGCGTGCGCGGCCATTGCTCCTTCGGCCGGTCCCAATACAGCTCGACGCCGTTCTCGTCGGGGTCGCGCAGATATAGTGCCTCGCTGACACCGTGGTCGCTGGCACCGTCGAGCTCGATGCCGGCGCTGAGCACGCGATGCAACGCATCCGCCAGCGCCGGCCGGGTCGGATACAGGATCGCCGTGTGAAACAGGCCGGTGGTGCCGGGCGGCGGCGGACGGCCACCTTTGCTTTCCCAGGTGTTGAGCCCGATGTGGTGGTGATAGCCGCCGGCCGAAATGAATGCCGCGCCGGAGCTCAAGCGCTGCTGAAGCTCAAAGCCGAGCACGCCGCAATAAAATCCCAGCGCGCGGTCGAGATCGGCGACCTTGAGATGAACATGCCCAATCCGCGTACCGGCGATGATGGGAGGATTGTCTTGCATACTCTCTCCTGTGTGCGATCGCCTCAGGGCGATCTATGCAGCGGCTGTGCCTCATGCAAGGTCGGACACCTCTCCCGCCGGCAGCTCAAACTCGAACGCGTTCAGCGTCATCGATACCATCGTGTAGTAGCCGCAGAGACCGATGATCTCGACCACGCCGCGCACGCCCAGCAGTTTGACGGCCTCGTCGTAGAGCGGCTGCGACAGCCCATGGCCTTCGTGTAGCGATTTCGCCACGTCGTAAATCATCTGGCCCTTGGGATCGTCGAAGGTGGGCGTGCGGCGATCACGGATGGCATCGATGATCTTCGGGTCCATGCCGCCCTTCAGCGCCAGCCGCTTATGCGCATACCATTCGTAATGCGCGGTCCAGTGCCGCGCGGTGACGAGGATCGCGATCTCCGACAGTTTTGCCTCGAACACCGTATCGAAGCGTAGGAAGGCACCGAGCCGGGTGGCATGCTTCGCCATTTCCGGGCTGTTGAGCCAGGCCATCATCGGCGGCGG
>JBJMTR010000267.1:0-1953 GCA_045811565.1 Bradyrhizobium sp. | reverse complement strand
TTTCCCTTGCGACAGCAATTCGCCGAGCGAGGGCGAGCCCGGCGGCAGGCCGAAGCCCAGGAAATCCAGCGCGGTCAGCGTCATCACCGACGACGACACGATGAACGGCAGGAACGTCATGGTCGCCACCATCGCGTTCGGCAGCAGATGACGGAACATGATCACGGCGTTCGAGACCCCGAGCGCGCGCGCCGCCTGGATGTACTCGAAGTTGCGTCCGCGCAAGAATTCGGCGCGCACCAGTCCAACCAGCGACACCCATGAGAACAAGAGGAGAATGCCGAGCAGGATGAAGAAGCCTGGCGGCAGCACCGCCGATATGATCAAGAGCAGGTAGAGCGACGGTATCGCCGTCCAGACTTCGATCAGCCGCTGGAAGCTCAGGTCGATCCAGCCGCCGAAATAGCCCTGCACGCCGCCGGCGGCGACCCCGATGATCGAGGAGATGATGGTAAGCGTGAGACCGAACAGCACCGATATCCGGAAGCCGTAGATCAGGCGCGCGACCACATCGCGGCCCTGGTCGTCGGTGCCCAGCCAGTTGTATTCGAGGTCGCTACAGCTTTTGAGCCCCTTCTTCTGCACCACCTCCTTGCACTGTTCTTCCGTCAGCATCCAGGTCGGCTTCGATGGCGCCGGCGTCGGCAGATCGAGATTGTGCGTGTCGTAGGAGTAGCGGATCAGCGGCCAGACGATCGTGCCGCCCTTTTCGGCGATTTTCTTCTGCAAATAGGGATCGCGATAATCCGCTGATGTCTCGAAGTCGCCGCCGAACGTGGTTTCGGAATAGCTGACGAAGGCCGGCCAATACAGATGCCCGTCATACTTGATGAGGAAGGGCCGGTCGTTCGCGATTAATTCGGCAAACAGGGAAATCACGAACAGGACCGTAAAGATCCAGAACGACCAGTAGCCCCGGCGGTTGGCTTTAAAATTCTGCCAGCGGCGGCGATTGAGCGGCGATGGCACGAATGCATGCCGGACGGGCGGAACAGCTTCGCCGAGCGGCGACTGCGTCGTGGTCTCAACCGGTTGGGGCGCGAGCATGGCCATCAGACTTCCCGCGCCTCGAAATCGATCCGCGGATCGATCCACATATAAGTGAGATCGGAGACCAGGTTGATCACGAGGCCGACCAGCGAAAAGATGAACAGCGTGCCGAACACGACGGGGTAGTCGCGGTTCAACACGCTCTCGAAGCCGAGCAGGCCGAGACCGTCGAGCGAAAAGATGGTCTCGATCAACAGCGATCCGGAGAAGAAGGCGTGGATGAACGCGCTGGGGAAACCCGCGATCACGATCAGCATCGCGTTACGGAAGATGTGGTTGTACAGCACCTGCCGCTCGCTGCAGCCCTTGGCGCGCGCCGTCATCACATATTGCTTGCGGATCTCGTCGAGGAACGAGTTCTTGGTGAGCAGCGTCATGGTGGCGAACGCCCCGAGCGCCATCGAGATCAGCGGCAGCGTGATGTGCCAGAAATAGTCGATGATCTTCCAGTACCAGGGAAATTGCGCCCAGCCGTCCGAGGTCAGCCCGCGCAGCGGAAAGATGTTGAAGAACGAGCCGCCGGCGAACAGGATGATCAACAGGATCGCAAACAGGAATCCGGGAATCGCAAAACCGACGATGACCACAGCGGAAGTCCAGGTATCGAACCGTGAGCCGTCCATCACCGCCTTGCGGATACCCAGCGGAATCGAGATCAGATAGGTCAGCAGCGTCATCCAGATTCCAAGCGACATCGATACCGGCAACTTCTCCTTGATCAGCTGGATCACGCTGACGTCGCGGAAGTAGCTCTTGCCGAAATCGAATCGGGCGAAATTCCACACCATCAGCAGAAAGCGTTCAGGTGCCGGCTTGTCGAAACCGAATTGCACTTCCAGCTTCTTGATGAAATCAGGATCCAATCCCTGCGCGCCCCGGTATTTCGAATTGACCGCATCCGCG
>JBJMTR010000266.1:0-5652 GCA_045811565.1 Bradyrhizobium sp. | reverse complement strand
GTTCTCGGTCGGCCTCGTCTTCATGTCGGTAGCGGCGGTCGATTACATCATGGGATCGTCGCGGGTGTTCATCAAATTGCCGGCCGCGCTCGAAGGGCAATTCGATTTCTTTGGCGTCGGCATCGGCCGCTACCGGCTGATGATTGTCGTGATCTGCGGCCTGCTTACCGTCGCGCTGCAACTGATCTTGGCACGCACGCGATTTGGCAGCCGCTTGCGCGCTGCGGTAGACGATCCGCGCGCCGCCAGCGGGCTAGGCATCAACGTGCCGCAGGTGTTCGCCTTCACTTTTGCCTTCGGCTGCGGCCTTGCCGGCCTCGGCGGCGCGTTGAGCGCGGAAATACTCGGGCTGGATCCGTATTTTCCGCTCAAGTTCATGATCTATTTTCTGATCGTGGTGACGGTCGGCGGCTCCTCCAGCATCACCGGTCCCTTCCTTGCGTCGTTGCTGCTCGGCATCGGCGACGTTGCCGGCAAATATTACGTCCCAAAGATGGGGCCCTTCGTGATCTACACCATCATGATCGTGATCCTGATCTGGCGTCCGAACGGCCTGTTCGGCCGCACTGCGGCCCGTTGAGTCCGGCGATGAGCGCGCTTCCAGATGTCTCCTCTCACGCGATCGCCAGCGCACGCTGGCGGTGGAGCGAGATCGCACTCTGGATCCTGGTGCTTGCCTGCGCGTTCCTGTTTCCATCCCGTTATCTCATCATGACCGATATCGTGCGGCTGGCATTGTTTGCCCTGTCGCTCGACCTGATCCTCGGCTACGCCGGCATCGTCTCGCTGGGACATGCCGCGTTCTTCGGCGTCGGCGCCTATTCGGCAGGGCTTATGGCCCTGCACGGCATCATCAACGAGCCGGTGATCGCGCTGATCGCCGCCGGCCTCGTCGCCATGGTGCTCGGCTTTCTCACCAGTTTTCTCGTGATCCGCGGCGTCGATTTAACCCGGCTGATGGTGACGCTCGGGATCGCGCTGCTGCTCGAAGCGCTGGCGGAGCGCTATTCCAACATCACCGGCGGCACCGACGGGCTGCAGGGCATCGAGATGCAGCCGATCCTCGGCCTGTTTGCCTTCGATATGTTCGGCAAGGCCGGCTTCTTCTATTCCCTGATCGTCCTGTTCGTGCTGTTCCTGCTGGCGCGGCGGATCGTGCATTCGCCGTTCGGCCTCTCCTTGCGCGCGATCAGAAACAATCCGCTGCGGGCGGCGGCGATCGGCGTGCCGGTCAACCGCCGTCTGATCGCGGTCTACACGCTGGCAGCGTTGTACGCCGGTATCGCCGGCGCACTATTTACGCAGACCACCGCACTGGCCTCACTTGACGTGTTTTCGTTCGAGCGCTCCGCCGACCTGATATTGGTGCTCGTGATCGGCGGCACCGGCTATCTCTATGGCGGCTTGATCGGCGCGGTCGTGTTCAAGATTCTGCAGGAATTCTTCTCGACGATCACGCCGCAATATTGGCAGTTCTGGATTGGTCTCGTGCTGATTGTGATCGTGCTGGTCGGTCGTGCGCGCCTCCATCGCTGGGTGTTGTGGCTACCCAACCTGATCATTCGGCAATTCGCCGGACGCAAGGCGATTGTCGCCGTTCCCGAAAGCGACGCATCATGACGATAGCGCTGGAAACAAAGGAATTGGACAAATCGTTTGGCGGGCTCCGCGTCACGCGCGATCTCTCACTCAAGGTAGAGCAGGGCGCCCGCCATGCCCTGATTGGGCCGAATGGCGCCGGCAAGACCACCGTGATCAATCTGCTGACCGGCGTGCTGAAGCCCAATGCCGGACGCATTCTGCTTGAAGGTAACGACATCACCGATTTGCCCGTTCACAAGCGGGTGTTGCGCGGGCTTTCGCGCACCTTCCAGATCAACCAGCTCTATGCCGATTTGACGCCGCTCGAGACCATCGGCCTCGCCGTATCCGAACGGATGGGGCGCGGCGGGGACTGGTGGCGGCGGATGGGCACGCGCGACGACGTCAACGGCGAAATCGCCGAGACACTTTCGCGCTTTCACCTGCTCGAGGTGATGAATGAGCTGACCGCGACACTACCCTACGGCAAGCAGCGCCTGCTCGAGATCGCGGTGGCGATCGCGACCAGGCCCCGCGTGTTGCTGCTCGACGAGCCCGCGGCGGGCGTGCCGGAAAGCGAGCGTCACGATATTCTCGCCGCCGTGGCCGCCTTGCCGCGCGATGTCACGGTGCTCCTGATCGAGCACGACATGGACCTGGTGTTCTCGTTCGCCGATCGCATTTCGGTGCTGGTCAACGGCGCGATGCTGGTTGAAGGGCCGCCGGATGAAGTGGCGCGCGATCCCCGGGTGAAGGCGGTCTATCTCGGCGAGGCGGCGGATGCCTGACCTTCTCACCATCGAAGGCCTGCGCGCCGGCTATGGCGAGGCGGTGGTGTTGCCGGGGATGTCGCTCGCGCTCCGGGAGGGGCAGGTGCTGGCGCTACTGGGCCGCAATGGCACCGGCAAGACCACGCTGATCAATTCGATTGTCGGCATCACCCGCCGTTTCGGCGGCACCGTCTCGTTGGGTGGGCTGGACATTACGTCGATGCGGGCGGATCAGCGGGCGCGGGCAGGGATCGGCTGGGTACCGCAGGAGCGCAATATCTTCCGCTCGCTGACGGTGGAAGAGAATATGACGGCGGTCGCGCAGCCCGGGCCGTGGACCGTGGCAAAGGTCTATGAGATGTTTCCGAGCCTGCAGGAGCGCCGCAATAATTTTGGCAACCAGCTTTCCGGCGGCGAGCAGCAGATGTTGGCGATCGGCCGCGCGCTGACGCTCAACCCGAAAGTGCTGCTGCTGGACGAGCCGACCGAGGGGCTGGCGCCGATCATCGTCGAGGAGCTGCTTCGGGCGCTCCGCGCTATCACCCGCGCCGGCGGCATCTGCTCGATCATTGTGGAACAGAACGCGCAAAAGATTCTGGGGCTGGCTGACCGCGTTGTGATATTGGAGCGCGGCGCGATCGTGCATGATGCGGCGAGCGCCGACCTGAAGGCCGATCCCGCGGTGCTTGAGCGCTATCTCGGCGTTTCGGGCGCTGCAGCACATTGATTCTCGGGAGTTAACGCCATGCAACGAACAAAACCCCCTTTCCGTGCCGATGAGGTCGGCAGCCTGCTGCGACCACAGCGCATCAAGGAAGCGCGCGCCAAACTGGAGAAGGGCGAGATCACGGCCGACGATCTGCGCAAGGCCGAGGACCTGGAGATCGAGAAGGTCGTGCACAAGCAGGCCTCGATCGGGCTGAAGTTAGCGACCGACGGCGAATTCCGCCGTTCCTGGTGGCATTTCGACTTTCTCGCAAAACTCACCGGCTGCGAATTGTTTCATCCCGAGGTGGGAATCCAGTTCGCCGGCGTAGAGACCCGGCACGATGCGGTACGGGTGATCGGCAAGCTCGATTTTCCCGACAATCACCCGATGCTGGAGCACTTCCGATTCCTCAAAAAGCAATGCGAGGTCGCGCACGTCACGCCGAAGATGACGATCCCGTCGCCCGCGGTGCTGCATTTCCGCGGCGGCCGCAAGTCGATCTCGAAAGATGTCTATCCAGATCTCGAATCCTTCTTCGAGGATCTCGGCAAGACCTACCGCAAGGCGGTGAAAGCGTTCTATGACGCCGGCTGCCGCTACCTGCAGTTCGACGACACCGTGTGGGCCTATCTCTGCTCGCAGGATGAACTGCAGAAAGCGCGCGAACGTGGCGACAATCCCGACGGCCTGCAGCAAATCTACGCGCGTGTGATCAACTACGCGATCGCCGACCGGCCAGCCGACATGGTGATCACCACCCATGTCTGCCGCGGCAATTTCCGCTCTACCTGGATTTCGTCCGGCGGCTATGAGCCGGTGGCGGAGATCATGCTGGGTGGCACCAATTACGATGGCTATTTCCTCGAATATGATTCCGATCGCGCCGGCGGTTTTGAGCCGCTGCGGTATTTGCCGAGGGGCAACAAGGTCGTGGTGGTCGGCGTCATCACCTCGAAATTCGGCGAACTCGAAAACAAGGACGACATCAAGCGCCGGCTGCAAGAGGCGGCCAAATTCGCGCCGCTGGAGCAGCTCGCGGTATCGCCGCAATGCGGCTTTGCGTCCACCGAAGAGGGCAACGTCCTGTCCGAGGAAGAACAATGGGCCAAGCTCCGCCTCGCGGTGGAAGTTGCCAACGAAGTGTGGGGGAAGTGAGGGTGGCGCTTCCGTGCAGGGCACCGTCATCACCGGTTTGATCCGGTGATCGATCTCTCTTTGGAAAATTTGATCGAGGATTGATGGGTAGGCGGGTCATGCCCGCGTACGACGCCGAGTGGGCGGCTCGACTTGGCTCCCAAGAGGCGGGCGGGGCTCATTTCCACGGTGGGCAGATGATGGTAGGACACTCCGGCAATCTACCGCTGCCCACCGGCCCTTCCCAAATCCAGCCCGATGAAAAACGACCAAATCCTCAGCCAGATATCCGAGTTCTGCCGCCAGGCCGACGTGGCGGAGACGACGTTCGGGCGACGCGCGGTCAACGACGGCAAGCTGGTGCATCGGCTGCGCGAGGGCAAGCGCATCACGATCGACACGCTGGACCGTATCCAGGCCTATATCGCGGCCTCCACCCTGGGCGGGGTGGCGCCGCCGCGCGGGCTCGTCGTGCCACCGGAAAAGCGCGATCCGAGAGGCAATTTCCGTTTCTTCGAGAACCGGCAGAAATACCTTCTGTTCGTCCACACCTGCAGCGAGAAGCGGGTGACCGCGGAGCGTGTCGCGCTGGAGCTTTCCGCCATCCATCCCCGGCCGCCGGCCTTGCGGGTATTCGACGCCGGCGTGGGCGACGGCACGGTGCTGGCGCGGGTGATGCGCTCGATGCATGGCCGCTTTCCGCATATGCCGTTCTACATCGCCGGCAAGGAGCTCAGCCTCGAGGATGTCCGGCTGACGCTGGACAAGGTGCCGGACCGGCTGTTCGAGCACCCGGCGACCGTCTTTGTGCTCACCAATATGTACTATGCCGAGGCGCCTTGGCTGACGCCCAAATCGCCTGCAGCCGCCGCAGGCACCCTGTGGCACGAAGTGGCGCTGCGGGGGGCCTCGTCGGGCGAATTCGAGGCCCAGATCGCGGAACTTGGCCCATTTCTTGAGCAGAACTGGCGGGCCAACGTCAGCCCGCGTTCGGGCATGCCGATCTATGAACGTCCCGTGGTTCTCGTGCTCTATCGCGAGGACCACCGGTTCCTGCTTGATTCGATCATTCCGCGGGCCGGCCGCTCCGAGGCCAATTTCGACCTTGTGATCGCTTCCCAGCCATATCGCGCCAAATCTTCGGTCAATTTTCGCGCCAAACGCATCATTGCGCCTTTGGCGCGGGCATTGCGCGCAGGCGGGCGCCTAATTGGTATTCACTCCCACGGGCAGGATCCTGGGCTTGAAATCATCCAGGCCGTGTGGCCTGGAGAAAATCCTTTCGTGGTCAGCCGTCATGAGTTATTGCGCGCTGTCAAATACGAATTGGGATCGGCTGGCAGAGACCTTAACTTTAACGCATATGCCGATAACCGTTCGATCTTCCGATATGATATGGAAGCCCTGCCCAACGAGGTCACCGGATCGATCGGAACCTCGACGGCTTTTGCAGCGTGG